>CAZPNF010000001.1:0-18356 GCA_964587715.1 uncultured bacterium
TTTCAGCCGTTTTTAATCCCTTTTTTGAATGGTTGTGGTGAAGTTGGGTTAACAGAATTGAGAGATTCAGACCTGGTAAACCTGTAGTTCTCTTGACAAAGAACAGCGGAGAAAGAGATTATTTTACTGCACCAGATGTAGCAGTAACTGTGCTGGATAGAGAAATGTTTTTTAATGATAAAGTACGGGCAATTGAATTTTTGAAAAAGATATAAATACAAGTTAAATGTTCCCCATTTCTATCTCTTGAAAAATATCTGTTTTTTCAAATCAACTACTCTGTTTTTAGCCGCTATAATTAACAAAGTATTGTTTTTATCCTCACTGGAGAGTGTGAGAAATTTTTCGTAGTATGTTATTGCGGGTCGTTTGTCCTGATAATAATCATCGTAGGTAATAGCTAAGTTGTAATAAGTAAAGGGATGATGGGGATCCAAAGCAATAATTTTTTTGTAAAATTTAATAGCTAGAACATACTTTTTTTGTAAATAAAAATTCAATCCTCTGTAAAAGTATATGCTTCTGGTAAAAGGGAAATTGGAGCACTTAAATGCTTTCTGGAAAGCAGAATCTGCCTCCTCAAATTCTTGTTCGTCAGATAATGCGCGGGCCAGGTAGTAATACATAGTGGCTAAATATTCATCTGTTTCCATTGTCAAATATTTTTGTGCAGTGTGAATACATTCCCTATCAAGACCAATCTGATAGTAATACGCAGTCAGGAATTTTAAGGCTTTTAATTTAAAGAGACCATCTAAATTGGCACAGGTTTCCAGCTGATTTACAGCATTGGCGCGCTGATCCAGATTAGTGTATGTTTGTCCCAGATAATATCTTGATTCATCTGATTCCGGGCTTAGCTGGATGGTCTTCTCTAATATTCTGGCTGCTTTTTTGAATTGTTTGGTATTAAAATAACCAATCCCGAGATTTAAAAGATTTGGGAAATTGGAGCTGTCGAGTTCGACAGCTTTTGAAGATATAAGGACTGCGCTGTCATATTCGCTGCTTAGAAAATAATCGTAGAATTTGCTTAAGTTATACTCTTGAGCAAATAGTCTGGGAGTAATAAGAAATATTATCGGGATAAAAATGTAAAATCTCTTCATTGGATGTTATTTCAATTTAAAATCTACAGGTACCATTACCCAGACTTTTACTGGTTTTCCTCTTTGTTCTGCCGGTGTCCATTTTACAAAATTGACTGCGGCCACTGCTGCTTTGTTACATCCGGTGGGTCCGAGTGTTTGAAGCACTTTTGTCCGGACAACGTTGCCCTTTTCATCAATCTGTGCGTATAGGAGCACTCTTCCCTCTATTCCTGCTTTTCGAGCGATTTCTGGATAAATAAGATTTTTTTGAATAGCTTCAAAACCGCCTATGGGTGCTGGGGGGATATCATATGGAATAAAAGTCATGTCTGATATCTCTACGGCTTGTGAGGATGGTAGGGGAGGGGAAAGAATGTCTTTGAGTGCCATGATCTTTTTTCTGTTGAGCTTTGTTTTGAAATAGTGGTTAATTTTCTTGAAAAGATCCCCTGCTCTTAGGTCTCCACTCCCTGGTGTTAACTGACGAACTTTTCTATAATACTCAATGACTGTTTCATACTGAGAAGCCTGAGAGAGTTCCTGGAAGAACGGAGTAAAAACGACAAAAATGGCCTTTTTCTTTTGTTCTTTATGAAATTGTAGCGGTCTTCCTATAACCAATGGGTGACTATTTTTAACCATACAGAGTGTCTGGAAAAGGTGTATTATTCTTTCGTCAGGAGATTTTTCACCCTTTCCACTTGTGTCAAGTTGTGCTTCGATTCGAATGGGCAGCATACCGTCCATTGAGCCTGATTTACAATAAGTATAAAGGAAAAAGGTATGGTTCTTCCCGTAGATTTGACTTGCACCCATTCCTCCGTCTCCTTTCTCAAGTCCAACAGAAAAAACACCTGCTATTGTAGTGAGAAGTGAAAAGTGATTAAACGAGTAGATAGAACGCAGCTTCTCTGTATATCCTTGGGTTGTTTCGATGACTTTTTCTAAAGTAGCAACTGTTATCTCTCCAGGAAGCAAAGGAAATTCTGTTTCTTCTCCGTCGGTTTTTGCCTCAAAAACATAAGCAGAATAAAAGACAACTGTAGATGCTGATGATTTCTGAGAGAAGAGGTTTTTAGGACTTACCAGGTTAGTCAGAATAAATACGGCAAGTCCCACCACCAATAAACTTTGTTTCTTATACATGGTTTAGTCCTCCGTTTTTTGTTTATCCAGCCAGATAAAAGTCATATCAGGATTTTTGGTTTCAAACACAGCGATCTGAGCATCTTTTCTATCAATTTGTGCTGATTCGATTACGATATCTACTGAGGAGTTGAAATTATCATTTTTTGATAGTGATTTCCACGGTTGAGTGAGAGTAAGCCAGAGAAGTAAACAGACCATTCCAAATGATGGTATTCCCCATATAAGTACTGGACGAAGGTGAGATCTTGTTTTCCGGATTTCTCTCTTTCCCCTTTGGGATATATTCGTGATTCGGTTTCTTACTTTTTCCCACAAGCTTTCGGTTAAGTAGCTGGGAACGTTTTCATTTTTCGACTGTTGTATTGATTTTTCAAGATTGTATAAGCTCTGGGAAATCGTCCGACATTTCTCGCATGTTTTTAAATGGAGCGTAATTTCTTTTTTCTGATCTTGCGACAAAGCTTCCTGATCTTTAAGAAGTAATTTTCTAATTTTTCTGCACTTCAAATTACCCTCCTAAAATTTATTTAACGCAAGATAGATTTTTCTAAGTTGCTTTCGAGCTTTCATCAAAGTTACTCTTACTGTGGATTCGGAACACTTAAATATTTCAGCAGCTTCAACGGAAGAAAGATCCTCCAATTCTACAAGTATAAAAATGCGACGCCTTTTTACGGGCAGCTGATTTATGGCTTTCTGGAGAAGTTCGCCTTCGGCTAACCGCTCCAGTGGATCATTAGTATTGCTAACTTTTGTGGAAATGTTCAACGATGTTTTACGTCGGTAGTCAGCAGATTTAAGCCTATCCAGACAGACATTAATAAGAATCCGATAGAGCCATGTAGAAAAGCGGTGGTCTTGCCGAAAAGTTTTTAGAGAACAGTAAGCTTTTACAAAAGCATCCTGAGTTGCGTCCTTAGTATCATCCCAATTGTTGAGAAAGCGATAGGCCGTTCTTAAGAGAAGGCTCTGGTATTTTAATACTAAATAATTAAAACTTTCCACATTTCCTTCTAAACATTCTTTAATAATTTGAATTTCCTCGGCCAACAAAATTCTCCAGATTGCTTTTTCTGTATATGATACGATTTTAAGTTATGAATCGTTTACCGGTAAAAGAAAAAGGCCGGGGAAATTTCCTCGGCCTTTTGTTGAATTAATAAAGAAGTGTATCAGTTACTTTACGCCCTTTAACTCGTCCGCTTTATCGAAAGCAGCCTTTCCTTTCTTGGGGAAACCTGCACGGACGTAGGCTACACCGAGGTTGTTCCATGCATTTGCATTATCAGGTTTGAGTTGAGTGGCTTTTTCAAAATAGGGAATTGCTTCTTTAAACTTTTCCAGTTGGAGATAGGCATTACCAATATCTAAATTGGCATCGAAGTCAGTGGAATCTATTTTAATTACTTCCTGAAATTTTTCTATTGCCATATCATAATTTTTCTGCATGAAATAGAGACGTCCCATGTTGAATAGTAAGTCTTTATCCTCAGGTGCTGCTTTTAAAGCAGAACGATAAGTTTCAAGAGCTTTGTCAGACTGTCCTGTAAAATCGTAAGAATAGGCCAGATTATAGATGGCATCTTTGTAAACTTTTGATGTGGGATCTGCTTTGGCAATAACCTCTTTAAGAACCTCAATAGCCTTTTTGTATTGTTTGGCACGATAATAAAAAAGACCGAGTAAGTCTTTTAATTCCAGATCATTGGGATCTATCTTAATGGCTTTGAGGTAAGTCTGGATGGCAGAAGAGTCATCGTTTACTATACTGTAAGCATAAGCAAGGTTCTTGTATGATTCTGTTTTATCGGGAAGAAGCTCAGCAGCAAGAGAGAATTTCTTTATTGCCTCTCTGGGTTTATTCTGTTTAGTAAGTGCTACACCACTGTTGAATATTCCTACCCAGTATTTTAAGCGCTCTTGTTTGATTTCCTGAGCATGGTTTTGGGAAAACTGGAGGGATTTCTTAAAGGCTTCGTTCATTTCATGATGCATTCTTTTTTGACCGTATGCCTCTCCCAGTACAAAGTAGGCTTCGGCATTATTCGGCATTTGTTTTATAGCAGCTTTGCATTGTTCAATGGCCTTATCGTAGTTAGACTGCTGCATGTAAACTTTGGCAGAAGTGACAGCAGTCTGTTGACAGTTGATAAAAAAGGACACGGCAAGACTGGCTATAATACCCAGAATAGTTAGAGCGGATACTTTTTTCATCAGTTTTCTCCTTCTTTTTGTAATAAGTTATTTCTACCAAATTTCAAAAATATACTATAAAAAATGGCTAAAGTCAAGATAATTTTTATATTGACTATATGGCTAAAAATTGTTATGTTTTGGGTTGACTCAGTATGGTAGGGATTCAATGAAAAAAGTTAAAAATAAAATACTATGGGTAGATGACGAAATTGATCATCTTAAATCTCATATTATATTCTTAAAAGAAAGGGGCTACTCAGTTACACCAGTGACAAATGCAGAGGATGCTGTTTCTTTAGTTGCAAATAATCGGTTTGATCTGGTATTGTTAGACGAAATGATGCCGGGCATGGAAGGATTAGAAGCATTAGCAAAATTGCGGAAGATTAATCCCTCGCTTCCTGTAATTATGATTACAAAAAATGAAGAAGAAAATCTGATGGAAGAAGCCATCGGTGGGGAGATCGAAGATTATTTAACAAAGCCTGTAAATCCGAGTCAAATCCTTTCGTCCTGTAAGCGGATTCTGGAAAAACAGAGAATCGCCAGGGAAAAAATTACGCGTGAGTACACTGCAGAATTTGCTGAGATTTCGGCTCTTCTTGACGAACCCATGGAACCAGACGACTGGATAAGAATTCATGTAAAATTATCTGAGAGAGAACTCGATCTGGACCAACATCCTGATACTGGCCTTTCGCAGACTATTCAGGATCAACAGCATGAGTGTAACCATGCTTTTGGACGGTATATCCAGGCTCATTATGAAGAATGGGTTAATGGGAACGAACATCCTGTACTGTCTACAGATATTATCAGAGAATACGTTGCCCCTCTTCTTAAAAAAGGCGAGAAAGTTCTTTTCATTCTCATAGATAATCTCAGGTTAGATCAATGGCTAACAATAGAACCTTTGGTCTACGATTTATTTTCGGTTACTCGCCAGCACTACTTTTCAATTTTACCTACTGCAACCCCATATAGCAGAAATGCAATATTTGCAGGGTTATTCCCCGGGGATATAGCAGCAAGGTACCCAAAGTTCTGGGGAGAGGGCGAAGATGATGAATCGAGTCGGAATCGACACGAGTCTCAATTTTTATTGGATCAACTGAGGAGATTAAATCTCCATCTTGAGACCGAACCTAAATACGTAAAGGTTCTGGATCCTGAAGAGGCAAAAAATCTTGTCAGGAATATTAAATCTTACTTTTCTTCTTCATTGGTGTCTATGGTATTTAATTTTGTGGATATCTTGTCTCATCGGAGAAGCGATTCTCAGATACTTAGAGAGATTGTTCCTGATGAAGCAGCTTATCGTTCATTGACCAGAACTTGGTTTGAACATTCTTCTCTCTTTAAAATATTGCAATCAGCCTCAAAATCAGGAATCAAAGTAATACTTACTACAGATCACGGTTCTATTAGAGCAATGCGGGGTTCTACTGTTTATGCGGATAAGGAAACGTCGACAAATCTTAGATACAAATACGGTAGAGGAATTCGTGGAGATAATAAACAGCTCATAGAGGTTAAGGATCCGAGACGATACGGGCTTCCTGCTCGGGGTATTAATACAAATTATCTCATAGCAAAAGAAGATTATTACTTTGTATACCCGACAAATTACCATCGTTATCTTGCGCTGTACCGTGACAGTTTCCAGCATGGCGGCGTGTCTTTAGAAGAAATGATTTTACCTGTTGTTACTCTTGAGCCGCGTAAGTAGAGAATGGAGAGAGAGGTTCTGGAAATAGTCTCAAAAAACTATAAAGAGACTTTTGAGTTGGGGAAACGTTTGGCCGATCTTTTGAAAGAAAGGGATGTTGTAGCGCTCTATGGAGAGTTGGGCAGTGGGAAAACAACTTTTGCTCAGGGCATCTGTGCAGGTCTGGATGTTAAGGATTATGTAACAAGCCCCAGCTTTGTTCTGGTTCAGGAGTACCGGGGCCGAATGAAGGTGTTCCATTTTGATTTCTACCGCTTAAAATCTCCACACGAAGTAGAGAATCTGGATATAGACAGCTATCTGCAAAGGGACGCTGTTTCAATTATAGAATGGCCGGAAATAGGAGAAGCATATTTGCCTGAAGAGCGGATTTCTGTTACCTTTAATAGATTAGAAGAAAATGGAAAAATTGTTGTCGAGAAACGTTTGATACGTTTTACTTTACCAAGGAGAAAGGGTTTATCAGGTTTTGCGTTGTTGCAAAGTTGAGGTATGCTAACGAATAACAGAAGGTAGTATCTGGGAAGGGGGGTGATGTTGCCTAATTGGTGGGGGTAGATGAGAGCCCTCGCTCTCATCTTAAGGATTTCTTTTTGAAAGAAAAACATTCCCGAAAAATGGGAATCAAGTAATGATATAATAGAAGTATTGAAGATAAAGATGAAATATCGGAGTGCATTGCCTTTATGGCGGCAAAAGTTGAGACTCAAAAAGGATAAAAGGCTTACGCCTTAAATCCTTAAAGATTGTTCCAGAGACCGTTTCACTTATCTCTGGAACAATCATGGAACCGAAAAGGAAGGGCTTGTCGAATTTGAGATTATGATTGTTCTTGGAATTGAAACAGCTACATCTCTTTGTGGGGTGGGACTGATAGATAGTAAAGGATTGGTAGCGGATTATAGACTTCTCAGGGAATACATTCACGCAGAATATTTACCTGTGGAAATCGACAGACTTTTTAAAGATGCAGGAATTCTTCCAGAAGAGATTGACAGTATTGCAGTTTCCATAGGACCAGGTTCATTTACAGGTTTAAGGATTGGTCTGGGAGTTGCCAAAGGATTGGCTTTTGGCCTTGAGAAACCTCTGGTAGCTGTTCCTACGATGGATGGATTGATGGTCAATGTCCCACCATTGTGTGAATGGGCTTGTGTCTTCTTGATAGCCAGAAAAGGCGAAGTTTATCAGGGGATTTATAAATGGGAACACAATTACTGGGAACAGGTTGGAAGTTATGGGGTTGTTCAAGAAAAAGATATTGGGAAGGAACTTCCTGATAAAGATATTCTTTTTTTAGGAGAAGGAGCGCAGTGTTATCAAACAATTATTCAAGAGCGGATAAGAAAAGCACGGTTTCTGCCCCAAGTCTATTCTCTACCGAGCGGATACAGCATAGCAAAGAAGGGACAAGAGCTTTTGCAGGCAGGAAAGGTGGAGGATATCGATTCGCTAGTTCCCCTTTACCTGAAGCGATTTCAGGGAATAGCGTAAACATCAATAGAAAGCAGTTGGTTATTCGCCGTATGAGGGCAGGAGATATCAATCAAGTGTTGGCAATTGAGAGGTTCTCCTTCAAGTATCCGTGGAGCCGAAAGAGCTTTGAAATCGAGTTGAAAAAGGATTTTGGTATTTCTCTCGTTGCCGTTATCAATGAAAAAGTAGTAGGATACCTAATTGAATGGCTCATAGCAGACGAAATTCACATTGCCAATCTTGCAGTTCATCCAGCATGGAGGGGCCAAGGGATTGCAAAGGCTCTTATCCAGAAAGGCATAATAAATGACGGAAACTTTTCATGGGTAAGGTTGGAGGTTCGCTATTCAAACATAGTAGCACGGTCTTTATACGCTAAGTTAGGTTTTGTTGAAATAGACGTACAAAAAAGTTACTATGTTCAGGATAATGAGGATGCTATTATTATGGCAAAGCGGTTACAAATAAATTGAGGAAATAATGGCGTGGTTCAAAAGAGATAAACCTGGTTTGATTCCCCAGAAGAAAAAAGAGATGCCAGACGGCCTCTGGGTGAAATGTGAAGGGTGTGGAGAAATTATTTATAAGAAGCAGCTTGCCCAAAATTCGTATGTTTGTTCCAAGTGTAATTTTCACTTCAAGATTAAAGGCGACGATTATATTAAATTGCTACTTGATTCTGGTACATTTCAAGAAACCGATGCTAATTTAGAATCAAAAGATTTTCTTGATTTTAAAGACACAAAACGGTATACGGATCGATTGAAGGTGGCAATGGAAAAAACTGGTTTGAAAGATGCCATCCGGATTGGATACGGAAAGATTGGGGGTATCCCTTTAGTTTTTGGCGTGATGGATTTTTCCTTTATTGGTGGAAGCATGGGATCGGTTGTTGGAGAAAAAGTAGCCAGAGCAGTGGATAGAGCCCGCGAAAGGAAAATCCCCCTGATTATTGTTTCGGCTTCTGGTGGTGCCAGGATGATGGAATCGGTTATTTCTTTAATGCAGATGGCAAAAACTTCAGCCAGGCTGGCTCGTTTTTCAGATGAGGGTGGACTTTATATTTCTATTCTTACAAATCCGACGACTGCTGGTGTAGTTGCAAGTTATGCCATGCTTGGTGATATTAACATTGCTGAGCCGGGGGCTTTAATTGGATTCGCTGGTCCCAGGGTGATTAAACAGACTATTGGCCAGGATCTCCCGGAAGGTTTCCAGAGAGCCAAATTCCAGCTAGAACACGGTTTTGTAGACACGGTTGTGAACAGGCAAGAGATGAAGGAGACTTTGATAAAAATTCTTACGTTTTTTGTCGA
Organism: uncultured bacterium; assembly: GCA_964587715.1. Lineage (GTDB taxonomy): Bacteria > Zhuqueibacterota > QNDG01 > QNDG01 > DSAB01 > CAYYPT01. The sequence goes on from CAZPNF010000001.1 coordinate 8,958, forward strand.
TAAAAAGGAAAGTAATGAATGACAAAAGAACCTCTTTTTCTTCTGACTAATGATGATGGGATAGATGCTCCTGGGCTTTATGCCCTTTCTCAACAATTGCAGAAAATAGGGAACCTAATAATAGTAGCGCCTTCGGTTGAGAGAAGCGCAGTAGGTCATGCCATTACTTTGTTTGATCCTCTCCGTGTGTGGGATTATCAGTGTAATGGTTCTTTCTACGGTTATGCAGTTAACGGAACACCTGCCGACTGTGTAAAGATCGCCTGTGGAGCAATTCTCGATCGTAAACCGGACATAGTTGTTTCTGGCATCAATTTAGGTCCCAATACTGGTATCAATATAATTTACTCCGGTACTGTTTCGGCAGCTACAGAAGGTGCGATTCTGGGTATTCCTTCTTTCTCCATTTCACTGGCGACTTACAAAAATCCTGATTTCAAGTATGCTGCTAAGTTTGCGCTGAGACTTGCCGGTTCTCTTTTAGAAAAGGGGCTGCCGCGCGGAATTTATTTAAACGTTAATGTTCCACCCTGTGCGGAGCATAAGATTAAAGGTGTTGCTGTAACAAGACAGGGGCTGGCAATCTTTGAGGAAAAATTTGATAAACGGGTAGATCCGCGGGGAAGAGTCTATTACTGGTTGACAGGCCAAAAAGTAGACAAAGAGAATGATATCGATGTTGATGATGGTGCAATACAGGATAAAATGGTTTCAGTAACTCCTGTTCATTATGATTTAACTCGATACGATTTTCTCGCGAAACTCCGAGAATGGAGATTGGAGAAGTAAAATACGCAGGGAGCTGCAATCAAAAATCAAATATCAAAATGCAAAATTACATATCAAAACCTGTTCCTGACAAGTGCAGGAATTTAAAAAGTCATCTTCATCGTTTTGCATTTTGATATTTGAACTTTGATATTTAATAATACTATAGGAGGCTGCTATGAAACGGATATTTTTGTTCTTACTGATTTTTGGTTTTTCTTTTCTTTCTGTTTTCTTTGTAGGTGATGTTAAATACAGAGTGCAGAAAAAATGGGAAACCAAAAAAAAACTTCAAGTGCCGGAATCTGTTCTCTACGATTCGGTAAGAAATGTTATCTATGTTTCAAACGTTAAGGGAAATGCGGGCAGGAAAGACGGCAACGGTTTTATATCGAAAGTCACACTCGATGGAAGGATAGAAAAACTCAAGTGGGTTAAAGGGCTGGATGCTCCAAAGGGACTGGCAATATATAAAGATAAACTCTACGTAGCTGATATTGATCTTCTGGTTGAAATTGATATAAACAAAGGAAAGGTACTGAATAAATATCCAGCTCCAGATGCCATATTCTTAAACGATGTTACTGTTGATGATTCTGGAAATGTCTACGTTTCTGATACAGCTTCAAAAAACAGTGTTATATACAGGTTTCGTAATGGTGAGATTACAGTCTGGATTAAGGACAAGAGGATTAATCAGCCAAATGGTCTATACGCAGAAGGTAATAAGCTAATTGTTGGTAATTCTGGGGACGGCTGTTTAGATGCTGTTGATTTATCCGATAAGAAAATTACTACCATAGCAAAAACTGGTTCGGGAATAGACGGAATAGCCTCTGATGGAAAGGGAAATTATTTTATATCGGATTGGAGAGGAAAAACCTCTCTTGTAAGTCCATCCGGTCAAATTACAGAACTTCTTAATACAACTGACCAAAAAATAAATGCGGCTGACATAAGCTTTATAAAAAGTAAGAAGCTGCTTCTTGTCCCTACTTTTTTTGATAATAGGGTTATGGCGTATGAAGTGAAATAAAGAACTGTGTTATGAAAAAGATTTTGACGCTTTTTAGTTTATGTGTAGGCATGGTTGCTATCACTGTGCTGATGCAGTCATGTAGTAAGAGCAAAACAGATAACGAAAGTATGAGTAAACAGCTTGCCTTGATTGATAACCTCGAACGAAAAGCCAAGGGCCGTGTTATTCTTACCATTGGCGATTCGAATGGCGTTGTTAACGGTGGTTGGCCAACGCCACTTATGGCTAAATTGAAAGAGGACATATTGTTTAACAACTCAATGGGTGGCCGTACAATTGGTTTTGACAATTGCGGCAAACCAGAGTGGAATGCGCTGAAAAATATAGCGGCATACTTAAAGTGGGGGTTAAAACGGAGTAGGGGTAGGCCCATTGATGAAGTTATCATTCTTCTTGGTACGAATGACAGCAAGGCCTGTTTCGACGATAAAAAGGATATGGTTGCACCAAACCTGGTAAAACTGATTGCAAAAATCCGGAGTTTCGATAATTCTGGTAAAGTGCCACCGCATATTACGATTGTAACCCCACCACCATATGGTCCAGATTCTATGGTTCCAAAGAAAGCTCTTGGCGGTGATCGGCGCGTACGTTTGCTTGTGTCTCAATTCCGTGACGTGGCACTTCAACATCATTGCGCTTATGTCAGCATTTACGATTTGATCAAACCAGTGTTTCATTCTGTGGTCGAGGACCACGTGCATTTGGCTCGGAAAGGGCATAGTATTGTTGCCGAAGCCATAGCAGAGGTGTTGAACGATTGGGAAGCTCCGAAACCGCCTTCTGGTCTTTTACGAAACGGGAATATGCTTTTCTGGAACTCGTCGACGAGCAGCGATGTGATTGGTTATGAGGTAATTAGTGGGGGTATCATTATTAAGGCTGTTGCTACAACAGAAGTCGAACTGCCACGCGGAGTTACCAATCTTGCTGTACGTGCACGTGATGGTTATGGAAATGTAAGTATTGCCGTTAAACCTTAACTTAAGTGCATGAGAATATAATGACTATTTCACAAGAAGAAAAAATTTTTATCTTAGATTTTGGGTCACAATATACACAGCTTATTGCTCGTAGGGTTAGAGAACAAAAAGTCTTTTGCGAAATCGTTCCATTTAACATTTCAATAAGGGAAATTAGGTCTGTCAAACCTCGTGGAATAATCCTTTCTGGCGGGCCGTATAGTGTTTATGCCGAGGGAACTCCACTGCCTGACAGAGAAATTTTTAATCTGGGGATTCCAATCCTGGGAATTTGCTACGGTCTTCAGCTCATTGGCTATCTTCTTGAGGGAGAAGTAGATCCAGCGGCAAGACGGGAATATGGACATGCAAAATTTTTTGTTGATAATGACGAGGATATTTTTAGCAGTATAGGTGAGTCAATCGATGTTTGGATGAGCCACGGAGATCATCTCAAAACTCTTCCGCCGCATTTTGTCAGGTTGGGGCATACGGAGAATGCTGACATTGCAGCCATTGGGGATAAAAACAGGAAAATCTACGGTGTTCAATTTCATCCCGAAGTGGTTCACACGCCGAAAGGGGGAGAGATTATTCGGAATTTTCTTTTCAAGGTGTGTGGTTGCTCGGGTCAGTGGACTCCTGAGTATTTTGTCGAGTTCTCTGTACAGAAGATTCGAGAAGAGGTCAAAGATGGAAAAGTTATTTGCGGCCTTTCAGGTGGTGTGGATTCAGCAGTAACAGCAGCTCTTATCCGCCGTGTTGTGGGAGATCGATTGGTTCCCGTATTTGTGGATAACGGACTTTTAAGAAAAGGAGAAGTAGAAGAGGTCCTCGATACTTTCCAGCACATGAACCTGAGATTTGTTGATGCTTCAAACTATTTTCTTAAAGATTTGAAAGGCGTGAAAGATCCTGAAAAAAAACGAAAAGCCATTGGCAAAAGATTCATCCATGTTTTTGAGGCAGAGGCAAAGAAAGTTGGTAAAGTAGACTTTCTGGCTCAGGGAACCCTGTATCCCGATGTTATTGAGAGTAAGTCCACGTGGGGGCCTTCTGCAACGATCAAGTCCCACCACAATGTCGGGGGGCTTCCTGAAAAGATGAAACTCAAATTAGTTGAGCCCTTACGGGAGTTGTTCAAAGACGAAGTTAGGGCTGCAGGAAGAGTTCTGGGACTTTCGGAGATAATCCTGAAACGGCATCCTTTTCCTGGTCCTGGACTTGCTGTTCGTGTGTTAGGAGAAGTAACAAAGGCTCGACTTGATTTACTGCGTGAGGCCGATGCAATCTTTATTGAGGAGCTAAAAAAATCGGGCTGGTATGATAAGGTATGGCAGGCTTTAACAGTTCTTCTCCCTGTACGGAGTGTAGGAGTTATGGGAGACGAAAGAACATACGAGCATGTTGTGGCATTGCGCGCTGTGACCAGCATGGATGGAATGACAGCAGATTGGGCAAAGCTGCCACCGGAACTGCTGAGTTGTATTTCTAACCGTATTATCAATGAGATTAAAGGGATAAATCGGGTAGCTTACGACGTGAGTTCAAAACCTCCCAGTACGATTGAGTGGGAATAAGTAGAGAAATAAGAAGGGATGGCGAGAAGAGTGGAGACCGGAGACAGTAAACTGGGAACTGGATAGGATTCAGGCTTTAGCCTTTCAGGGATTAATAATTGATAATTAACAATTGATAATTAACAATTAACAAGAACGAATTAGTTAAATTTAAAGTACAAATGACAAATGTTAAAAATGTTCACTAACAAAGATGTATTCGCCCTGGTACAGAACAACCTGTCTTAACCAAAAATAAATACGAAACTTAGTTTGGCTCATAGAGTTATTGTGCATAACAATATTAATTTGGGATTTGGATTTTGGCATTTATTTGTCATTTGAATTTTGATATTTGTTATTTTTATCGTACAAATGAGAATTTACAAAAGTCTGGTTAATTTACATTATTGGAGTACAATTTATGTGCGGTATAGTTGGATACGTAGGGGGACGTTCAGCGCTGCCTATTCTCATTAATGGGTTGAAACGGCTGGAATACAGGGGATACGACTCGGCCGGGGTTGCAGTTATTCAGAACGATGTAATCTGGGACAGGAAGAAGAAGGGTAAGATCAAAGACCTTGAGATGGAAATCGGTGAAGAGGATGTATCCGGTACAATTGGTATAGGTCATACTCGCTGGGCCACACATGGGATTCCTTCGGAGAGAAACGCTCATCCACACTTTGACTGCCATCATCAAATTGCTCTGGTACACAACGGAATTATTGAAAATTACGCCCAGTTAAAATCCCAATTAGAATCTAATGGTCACAGATTTACTTCGGAAACAGATACCGAGGTGTTGGTTCATCTCATCGAAATGTTTTATGATGGGGATTTGACTTTTGCGCTTAGGGAAGCACTTCAGTTGGTCAAAGGTACTTTTGGAATTCTGGTCTTATCTTCTCTGGCGCCAGATCAATTGTTGGCTGCCAGAAGAGGCAGCCCCCTGGTGATTGGTGTAGGTGATGGTGAAACTTTTGTGGCTTCTGACGGATCAGCCATAGTAGAACATACTCATGATGTTATCTATCTCGAAGATGATGAAATGGCAGTGATAGACCGCTCTGGTTCTCAGGTTAGAACCCTTCAAGACGAAAAAGTTATCAAGTCTATTGAAGAGCTTCCCTTTGATTTGACCCACATCCAGAAAGACGGATACCCTCATTTCATGCTGAAGGAAATTTTTGAGCAGCCCAAGACACTTCAAGATTCAATGCGAGGAAGAGTTCTGTTAGACGAGGGAAGTGCAAAATTAGGGGGCTTAGAAGGTTACTGGGACCGGATACAGAATAGTTCCCGTATAATAATTACAGCTTGTGGAACATCATGGCATGCTGGTCTTGTTGGTGAGTACCTCATCGAGAAGCTGGCTCAAATCCCTGTGGAAGTGGAATACGCCTCTGAGTTCCGTTACAGAAATCCTGTAATTTCCAGGAATGATACTGTTCTTGCTATTACTCAATCTGGAGAAACGGCAGATACTTTAGCTGCAATACGGGAAGCAAAAAGAAAGGGAGCACTTACTCTGGGGCTGTGTAATGTTGTTGGAAGTACCATTGCCAGGGAAACAGATGCTGGTGTTTACCTCCATGCAGGACCAGAAATCGGGGTAGCCTCAACAAAGGCTTTTACCTCTCAGGTTGCTGTTCTTACTTTGATTGCTTTAGCCTTAGGACGCAAGGGGCATCTTTCTGCTGTGGAAGGGAAGGAACTGGCCCAGGAGTTGAAAAATCTTCCAGAAAAAATTAATTCTATTTTAGCACAAAAAGATCAAATCCAGAAGATTGCTGAACAAATGGCAGAACATCGGAATGCACTCTATCTGGGAAGAGGATTCAACTATCCTGTAGCTCTCGAAGGTGCTCTAAAAATGAAGGAAATATCTTACATCCATGCAGAAGGTTATCCTGCAGCAGAGATGAAGCACGGTCCCATTGCACTGATTGATGAGGCCATGCCTGTGGTTTTTATTGCTGTTAAAGATTCAGTGTATGACAAGGTTGTAAGCAATATTGAGGAGGTAAAGGCCCGTGGTGGTTGGATCGTAGCAGTGGTTACAGAAGGAGATGTTACAGTTCGCCAAAAAGCTGATCAGATTATTGAAATACCATCTACTGCACAGTGCCTTACTCCAATACTCACGGTTGTTCCGCTTCAGCTTTTAGCTTATAGTACAGCGGTTCTCAAGGGATGTGATGTAGATCAGCCGAGAAATCTTGCTAAGAGTGTTACTGTAGAGTAATTAGTCAGGAGGAAAAAAAGAATGAAACGTACTCTGGGATTGTCATTGATTCTTTTTGTTATTGTTTTTTCAATCCCCAAAACGATGTTTGCCCAGGATGTTCAAGCAGTGGACAGTCTGTTTTTTCGTGGTGTTAGCCTTTATCGCGAAGGACAATACCAGCAAGCTCTCCAGCTCATGAAATTTTTGGATCGTGTCTACCCAAATAATCAGCGTACCACAGCAGTACTTCTAATGGAAGGGAAGAGTCTCTATAAACTAAGAGAGTATCAGCGTTCTCTCGATGTTTTTGAAAAAATTGTTAAGGACTATCCCAAAAGTCAATATTTTGATGATGCACTTTACGGCATGGCTACTGTCTATTATAGAATGAATTCCTATAAAGAAGCTGTTGGATGCTTAATGGATGTGATAGAAAAAGGGAAAGGCAAACGACTTCTCAAAAAGGCAGCTAAACTTTCCTCTGATATAATGGATTTTAGAATGGGGGATGATGATCTCAAGGAACTGCTGAGGCATATCTCAGGAGAGCGGCCAAAGGCAGCTGCCACACTCAGGTTAGCTCGACGAGAAATTGATAAGAAACATTTCCAATCAGCCAAAGAGGTTCTTCAAAATTTTTTGGAGACTTACCCGAAAAGCGCTTATGTTTTGCAAATTGAGCAACTCTTAACTCAAGTTGAAAAGCTGGGAAAAGGTTTTTTGAAGATAGGGGTTATTCTCCCTCTTTCTGGTTCTCTTTCAGAACAGGGCAAGGGACTGTTAAATGGGATACAATACGCTGTTGACTTACACAATCAGGGGAAGAAGACAAGTGTTGAACTTGTTGTCAGGAATTCTGGAAGTCGTATTGTACGGGCGGTCAAAGAGGCTCAGGATCTCTGCAAGAATGAGGAAGTTGTTGCTATCATAGGTGAGTTGGAGAGTGATATTACGGCTGCAATCGGTGCTGTAGCGCAAGAAAATGGGGTTGTTCTTCTCGCTCCAACTGCTACAGCAGACAGCCTCACTTCTATTGGATCGTACATTTTTCAATTGAACAGCAGCTTGAGTATCCGAGCTAAAATGATAGCTGAGTATGCTGTTTCTGGTCTTGGGCTGAAACGGTTTGCCGTTTTAGCCCCTGCCGATGAATACGGGCAGTCCATGAGAGATTCTTTTGTTAACACGGTGAATCGTCTTGGCGGCGAAGTCCTTGCGGAGAAATGGTACTTTGAAGGAGCCAAAGACCTTGGAGCACAGTTCAAAGCTATCCGCGAAGCAGGAATAAAACAGATGATAGAGGATTCTCGATTAGTTATTGTGCCAGAGGAAGAGTTTGATGATAAATATGCAGAGGAACCACAGCAGGGAAAAACTCTCTACGTGAAGCAAACAATTCCTGAACTGGTGGATTCGACAGGGCTTGCTGTAACTTCCATCGATGGAATATTTCTTCCAGTTTATAGTGAAGATTTGCCCTACGTAATACCTCAATTTGTTTTTTATAATCTATGTACTCAGGTTTTTGGTGGAGCATATTGGAATGATATAGAAGTTTTGAATGATAACCGCAGATACATTGATGGAGCAGTTTTCCTGAGCGACTTTTACATTGACCCCTCAAATTTCAGTTACTATCGTTTTAGGGATGAATATAGGAAAAAGAATGGAAAGACGCCTGAAAAAATGGCAATATACGGTTATGATACAGTAAGACTTCTTTTAAGTGTGATGGAGACAAAACCCCTGTCTCGGAAGCAAGTTAGAGATAGACTGGCAGAAGTCCAGAACTTTGTTGGAATACGGGGAAGAATTTCTTTTGACAAGGACAGGGTAAACTCTTCTCTTCCACTTTTGCAGTATAAAGGTGGGAAAATTATCCAGATTAAATAATCTGTATGTTTTTTGAAAGAGGGGGAGGGTTCTTTATCGGCCGTTTTGGTGAGCTTTTCAGAAATAGAGATATTTTTCATGGATTCAGTCCCCGTAAAGGAGGAGTAAGTAGGCCGCCTTACAATTATTTAAATCTGGGATACAGGTCATTCCGAATGGTTTTTTTCATACAGAGTCAGTGGAGGAAAAACAGGGCGAATGATGGCGATTTTAGGTGTGAGGAAGAAAAAGCTTGACTTTGGGGCGTAAATTTTTAACTTTACAAGGCGTTAGAAATCTGTATAAACAATTGAGAAAGGAGGTTATGTGAAAAAAAGAGGGTATCGAGTCTTTAATTTATTAAAAATCAGGAGGAATACAATGAAAGGGAAAATAGTAATTATCAGTGTTTCCGTTTTCTTAATGTTGGCTGGTGCATCAGTTTTTGGACAGTCTAACATTAGTTTTATGGGTGTAGGAGGAATGCTCGGATATGTTAGCCCAGAAAGTGGTATTGAGTCTACACTTGCTTTTGGTGCACGGGCAGATCTGGGTACTATTTTTAAACCCAACGTAAAGCTAATCGGAGAAGTTGCTTATTGGAGTAAGGGTTACGATGTAGGCTCTTGGAAGTGGAGTTATTCTCAGTTGTATATTACTGCTCTAGCAAAATACCGTTTTGCTAAGTCAGGGTCCAAACTTGTCCCCTATGCTGGTGGGGGTTTGGGATTTGTTTTTGGTAAAGTTAATAGTGATTTGTATATGAGGAGTAAGGGTAAATTAATTTATCCGGAAACAGTAGAAAAGTTATTTTTAGAAGCAGTGGAGTATGTTCAATCTATACAAGATAAGATACCTGATAATACTATATTCTATTGTGAATATTTAAAAAAACCAAGACACAATTTGTTAGCATATAATAGAACACCAATTAATCATTTGATTTTATTTGGAGTATCAAATATT
>CAZPNF010000002.1:0-17598 GCA_964587715.1 uncultured bacterium
GAATCCAGTGGGGCAGAAAATCCTCTCGTGGATAGAAACATAGACATTATTACTATCATGATAAAGTATCTTACGATTCTCTCTATACAGTGTTTCTTCTGGAAAGGGATTTTAATCCGCCAGAGGCGAACGAGTTTGGTTTTCATCGAATGGTGAGAAAGTAACGGTTTATTTTGCCCCCTTGCTTTTTCTCCTGGACCAAATCGGAGTAGCAATGTTTCGATGTTTGTTAAGATGAATAGAACCACCGGAAATGACCAGTTTCAGAGCATCCTCCACAGGCATCTCCAGTTCTATAACATCTTTTTTGGGAACAAAGAGGAGATAACCTGATGTTGGATTTGGTGTCGTGGGGAGAAAAACACTAATTACATCTTTGTCCAGAGTATCCTGCACTGGTCCTTTGGTATCCTGTGTAAAGAACGCAATGGAATAGAGCCCTTTTCGTGGATACTCTATCAGCACGGCTTTTTTTAAAACCTCTCTTTTTTCAGATAGTATTGCTTCAATAATTTCTCTTATGGCAATATAAATTCGATTGATGAGAGGAATCCGTGTGACGATCAAGTTCCCCAATTCAATGAGTTTTTTCCCAAAATAGTTGCGAGCAATAATCCCTGTAAGGAAAAGGATGAGCAGGATGAGGAGAACCCCAAGCCCGGGGATAGGAACCTTTAGGTGGGCAAGACCAACATGTTCAAGCAGAAAGCGAACAACAGAATTCTTTAAAATTCCGTCTAACAGATGGAAAAGAAGAGCAAGAAGATAGATAGTTAGGATAATAGGAGTAAGAACAACAAAGCCCGCAAGCAGAGTCTTACGAATCCAATTCCACATTATTTTTTCTCCTTTGGAACTATTCTGTATACTTTCTCTTTCTTCTTGGCCATCCCGTATTCTTCACGGGCTATTTTTTCGATCTCTTCAGGATTGTTAAGCTTTTTTTTTTCTTCTTCTAATTTTTTCTTTTCTTCCTTAAGCTCTACTATTTTTCTTTCAAGCCGTTTCCGCTCCTGCCTCACTCGAATTTGCTGGATAAATCCGCGTTTCCCAGTGGAAAAAACCAGAAGAAGGGTTAGAAATAACAGAAAAAATAAAATCCAACCCTTCTTCCTTTTTGTAGATTTCCGCTTCATTTCAGGGCACGTTTCCCGTAGTAAACAGCTGCCTCTCCGAGTTCTTCTTCAATGCGAAGGAGCTGGTTGTATTTAGCAATTCGTTCACCACGGCAGGGTGAACCAGTTTTAATCAGCCCCCCGCCAGTGGCAACAACTAAGTCTGCTATGGTAGTATCTTCTGTTTCTCCGGAACGATGGGAAACCATCCATGTGTAACCATTGAAATCGGCCATGTTGATTGTTTCTAAGGTTTCAGTAAGAGTACCTATTTGATTTAGTTTGATCAGAATACTGTTAGCCACTCCTTTCTCAATTCCCATCTGGAGTCGTTTGGGATTGGTTACAAAAAGATCGTCACCTATAAGCCGAATTTTGTCGCCCAGTTTATCAGTCATGATTTTCCAGCCGTCCCAGTCATCTTCAGCCATACCGTCCTCTATAAAGAAAATAGGATATTTCTTTACAATATCTACATAGTAATCAACCATCTCTTCAGAGCTGAGCTCTCTATTTTCAGAGGCAAGGATGTATTTATTTTTCTCTGTATCGAAGAAAGAACTGGAGGCGGGATCAAGCCCCAGATAAAAATCCTCACCTGGTTTATACCCTGCTTTTTCAATGGCTTCAAGAATTACTTTAATAGCCTCTTCATTCGACTGGAGATTTGGGGCAAAACCACCCTCATCACCGACACCTGTACTGTGTCCTTTGCTCTTAAGAACGTTTTTCAAATGATGATAGACCTCGGATGCCATACGGTAGCCTTCTTTAAAAGAAGGAGCACCAATTGGTGCGACCATGAATTCCTGAAGATCAACGTTATTGTCTGCATGTGCTCCACCGTTTATTACGTTCATACACGGGACAGGAATAATACGAGCTCCAACACCGCCGATGTAGCGGTAGAGAGGAAGTCCAACAAACTCGGCTGCTGCTTTAGCTACTGCTATGGAAACACCCAGAATGGCGTTGGCACCGAGCCTGGATTTATTAGGAGTTCCATCAAGTTCGATGAAGATTTGATCAATATCGATCTGGTCAAGAGCATCTTCACCAATGATTTCCTCGGCAATGGTTTCATTTACATTATCAACAGCTTTAGTTACCCCTTTACCAAGGAAGCGAGTTTTGTCTCCATCTCGAAGTTCGACAGCTTCGTGTTCACCTGTAGAGGCACCAGATGGAACCTGTGCTCTACTCATAATTCCGCTTTCCAGAAGAATATCCACTTCCACAGTGGGGTTACCGCGTGAATCAAGAATCTCACGTCCCTCTACATCAATAATTGTTGACATAAAATTCCTCCTGTTTGTTATGCTTACCTTACTCCCATGTTATACATGAGAGCATTTTTATTTTTTAAAATGAATTACGGCTGATCTTCGACATTTTGCATTTTAATCTTCACATTTTCCAATAATTACTGTCTCCCGATACCAAAATAATCAAAACCCATTTCACGAACCTTTTTGGGATTTAAGATATTGCGTCCGTCAAAAATTACTGGTTGTTTCATAAGTTCTTTCATTCTTTCAAAATCAGGTTCACGATACTCCAGCCATTCTGTAACAATCACAAGCCCGTCGCTTTCGCTTAGTGCCTCATAGTTATCCTCACAAAGAGTGGCAATTTCATCCAATTTAAGGCGTCGGGCTTCATTTATGGCAACAGAGTCGTGTGCTTTAATCTTTGCACCTCTTTCATGCAGTTCTCTGATAATAACACGGGATGGTGCCTCCCGCATGTCATCTGTCTTGGGTTTAAAACTCAGGCCCCAGACAGTAAAGGTTTTACCTGATAAATCGTTATCGTAATATTTCAAAATCTTCGGGATTAAAATTCTCTTTTGATTCTCATTGACCTGTTCAACAGTTTTCAGGATATCCATGGGATAACCAACTGAGTTAGCCGTCCGTATCAAAGCTTTCACATCCTTTGGAAAACATGATCCTCCGTAACCAACGCCAGGGAAAATAAAGGAGTATCCGATTCGTTTATCAGAACCGATTCCTTTTCGTACTTTTTCTACGTCTGCACCCACCAGATCGCACAGGTTGGCTATCTCGTTCATGAATGAAATTTTTGTGGCAAGAATCGAATTAGCAGTGTACTTAGTTAATTCAGCACTTATTTCATCCATAATAATGGTAGGATTTCCTGTTCGCACAAATGGTAAGTAGAGCTCGCGCATTTTTTCTGCTACTTCAGGACTGCTCGTACCAATCACCACACGATCAGGATACATAAAGTCGTCGATGGCAGCCCCCTCTTTCAGAAATTCGGGATTTGATACTACTTCAACTTCAACGCTAGTTTCTTTCTTGATGATTTCTTTAACTTTTTTTGCAGTACCAACCGGTACTGTACTTTTATTGACGACAATCTGTGGACTATCCATGTTCTGACCAATAGCTTTTGCTACTGCCAGAACATGACTCAAATCCGCAGAGCCGTCTTCATCAGGTGGCGTTCCAACCGCAATGAAAATGATTTCTGAATTGTGAACAGTTTCTTTAATGTCAGTTGAAAACTTCAATCTTCCGTTCTTTACATTCTTCCCCACCATTATATCCAGGCCCGGCTCATAAATTGGATTTATTCCCCTGTGTAGCTTGTCAATTTTTTCCTCGTCCTTATCCATACAGATTACATTGTTTCCTGTTTCTGCAAAACAAGCACCGGCAACTAATCCAACATAACCTGTTCCAATTATGGCTAATCTCATAAATTTTCCTCCTTTTGTTACCTGATAAAAATATAATAAATTTTATTTGTGATGCAAGGTAAAAGTAGATAAATTCGTTGAAACTTTGCTCAAAAATTGTTATGTTTCTTATGATTCTGCTTCTGATACAGAATTGGGGATTAATAAAAGGAAGTTACATTTGGGTACCAAAGATCAAAACAGAGAAAAGATATGGCGGTTAATAGATGTTCTTAAAGAAGCGGCATCTTTTCTTGGAACAAGAGGAATTGATAATTCGAGACTCAATGCAGAACAGCTTTTGGGACATGTTCTTGGACTTAAGAGGATTGATCTCTATGTACAGTTTGAAAAACCTATAAGTTTACAGGAAAGAAAAACATATAAAACTTTACTTTTAAGAAGAGCTTCACACGAACCTCTCCAGTATATCCTGGGAGAAACAGAATTTATGTCTCTTCCATTTAAAGTAACACCTGATGTGCTCATCCCAAGGCCTGAAACAGAAACCCTTGTGGAGAAAATAGTGGAAGAAGCAGGAGGACAGGAGAAAATTAGTATATTGGATATTGGCACTGGTTCGAGCAATATAGCTATTAGTCTGGCTAAATATATGACTGGAGCAAAAATAGTTGCTGTTGATACAAATGATGAAATTTTATCTGTAGCCAGGGAGAACGCCACAGTTAACAATGTAGAAGAAAAAATTGATTTTATAAAAACTGACATAAGAGAAAAAGAATTCTGTCAGGTGGTTATGCCGCCTTTTGATTTAGTGGTTTCTAATCCACCCTATATTTCTGAGAAAGCATGGGAAGTTCTTCCTGAAGAAGTAAGAAAATACGAACCAAAAGATGCACTTTACGGCGGTGCGGATGGTTTTTTCTTTTTTCAGATGATTGGAGAAAAAGGAAAAGAAATATTGAAATCCGGCGGAAAACTTTTCTTTGAGGTTGGAGATGGACAGAGTGAGAAAGTGGAAACAATTCTCAGAAATATGGGGTATCAGAATGTCAAAACATTCCCCGACCTCAACGGAATTGACCGTGTTGTCAGAGGGGTACTAATCAGTTAAAATTTTCCCTCATCCTGAGCGAAGTCGAAGGATGAGTCCTCCAACAGGCCCAGAATACATTCAAATGAACCATAAACATAAAGGGGTCCAGGAATGAATCCAAACATTTTCCGTGCATACGACATCCGTGGAATTGCTGATAAGGATCTGACCGACGAGGTGGTTGAACTCATCGGCCGGGCCTACGGAACCACAATGATTAGAAGAGGATACCGCACAGTTTCTGTCGGCAGAGACGTTCGCCTATCATCCGAACGAATACACAATGCAGTGGTCAAAGGAATTCTTTCTACTGGTCTGGATGTGATTGATGTGGGAGTTGTGCCTACGCCTGTTCTCTATTTTTCCATTGTGCATTTTCAAATAGATGGAAGCGTAATGATAACAGGAAGCCACAACCCTATTGAATTCAATGGACTGAAACTAAATGAAGGGCTGCTTTCTCTCTACGGGAAGGAAATACAGAAATTGCGTGAACTTATAGAAAAAGGCGATTTTGTAACCGGGGAGGGGAAAAGGTCTCAGCGAGATATTGTACCGGATTACAAGCAAATGCTAAAAGAAAGAATAAAATTTAAAAAGCCTTTTAAAATGGTTATTGATGCCGGGAATGGGACAGCCGGTGTGATCGCACCTGATGTGTTTGAAGAACTGGGATGCAGAGTTGTTCGACTTTACTGCAAACCCAACGGTTCCTTCCCCAACCACCTTCCAGATCCGACTGTCTTGAAATATATTAAGACACTGATAGAAAAAGTGGTAGAAGAAAAGGCAGATCTGGGAATAGGCTATGACGGCGATGCCGATCGTGTTGGTGTTGTTGATGAAAAGGGAAGAGTAGTCTTTGCTGACCAGATTCTTGCCATTCTCGCAAGAGACGTGCTTTCCAGAAATCCTGGATCAAAAATTCTATTTGATGTGAAGTGTTCCCAGATGCTCCCTGAAGAAATTGAAAAAGCAGGTGGTGTACCAATGATGTGGAAGACAGGCCATTCTCTGATTAAAGCAAAAATGAAGGAAGAAGGAGCACCTCTGGCAGGTGAAATGTCAGGGCATATCTTTTTTAAAGATGGATATTTCGGGTTTGACGACGGGATATATGTCTCTCTTCGGTTACTCCAGTACCTATCCACTCAGGAGAAAAAATTAAGTGAGCTGGTAGATGGACTCCCACAGTTTGTCTCTACACCTGAAATTCGGATTACGTGTCCAGATGAGGATAAGTTTGAAGTTGTAAAAAATCTGACAGAGAGTTTTAAGAAAGAATATAAGGTAATCGATGTGGATGGAGCAAGAGTACTTTTTGGTGATGGATGGGGACTGGTTAGAGCTTCCAACACTCAACCGATTTTGGTGCTAAGGTTTGAGGCAAAAACAGAGGAACGGTTGAAAGAGATAAAGAATATTTTTAAGAAAAAACTCTCACTCTTCCCCAGTGTTAAGGTTGATGAGATTGACAATTAAGAGTAGAGGATCTGTGATTGTGGGCCGCTTCTATCATTATATGGGAGTTCACTCTAAAAAATCATGGCGAAAAAGTAGGGACAGAACATTGTTCTGTCCCTACAGATTGTAGAGGTGGTCTCCACCTCGAAGGTGGAGACCACCTTTCTATATACACACCTTGATGGAGTTAATCCCTTAGGATTTCACAGTAGTTCGGCAATCCATCAGTTAACGCCAGTATCATTAGTAAATACAAAAAACACCCGGGGAAAATTGGCCGGGTGTTTTTTGGGAACATCAACTTTCCGTTTACTTTTTACTCGGCTTATAAATGGCCGCTGCTACAATTCCTATAATAATGAATTGTATCATACCGAGAATAAACCACTCCAGAACCAGAATGAATGGCAGAGGATAAACAGCATACTGGTTGAACATACCAACAATCAGCATGAGAAGGCCGATGAGTAAACCGTAGCGGATACCTTCGGCTATACCTTTACCTTCGTATCCCTTGGTAAAGATGTAAACGAACAGAAACGAAAAGATGAAGGCAGTGATGTACATGATCCACATAAGAGAATTCATGTCCGGCCGCCACACAGAAGCTAAGGATTCGTAAGCCCCTTTGAGGATAAGTCCGTGAATGATGAAATCCAAGATTTCAAACACGATGAAGACAAGGATGCTGGCAATGATGAATTTTTTCGTGTTCATAACTCCCTCCTAAAGTTAGTTAAGATTTATGCAACAAAGATACCAGCTTTTTAAAAATGGTATCGTCATATATTCAGATTTTCAAGAAGCACCACTGTCTCGATATGCCCTGTGTGAGGAAACATATCAACCGGCTGAACAGTTTTTAATGTATAAACATCTTTGCATAGAGTCTGAAGATCCCGGGCCAAAACAGCCGGATTGCATGAAACATAAACAATCTTTGGAGGAGCAAGTTCGAGCAAACTTTTCACAGTCTTTGGATGCGTACCTCCTCGTGGTGGATCAATGATGATCACATCAGGTGCATCATATTCCCGAATAAGAGAATCACTATCAGATAAAGCTTCTTTCATGTCGGCAAGTACAAAATCAACATTATCAATGTCATTAAGCTTGAGGTTTTTTTTACCATCTTCAATAGCAGATTCAATAACTTCAATACCGAGGACATGCTTCACCTTATCTGCTATGTATATCCCAATAGCTCCTGTACCGCAGTAGAGGTCCCAGACACTCTGGTTCTCCTGAAACTCAGCCAGTCCAACAATCGTGTCAAAAAGACGTTGAACCTGAAAAGTGTTTGTCTGGAAAAAAGCAGCAGGGGAAATTTCAAACAACTTCTCCCCTACCTTTTCCACAATTTTCCCCATACCGAGGAGTAAACGTTCTGATTCCCCTATGGCAACCTGGGATTTTTTATCAGATAGGCTGTGAATTACAGTTGTAATTTCAGGATACTGCCAGAAGAGCTTGTGAACAATCCAATCAAGGGCTTTGTTGCCTTTTTCTCCTTCCTGACTTGTAGTGATTAGATTGAGCATTAAATCACCGGTGTTCTTTCCCTCCCGAATTACAAAAAACCGCCAGAACCCTGTATGATCTTTGATACTGTAAGGCGGAAGACCTGTTTCTACGATCAACTTCTTTACTGTTTGGAAAACTCTGTTACTTGTTTCGGACTGAAGAAGACATCCATCAATATCGAGAACTTTGTCAAAGCGTCCTGGTACGTGAAGCCCAAGGGCAAAATTTTCAGGTTTTTCACCCGATTCGTTGTCAGTGATCCACCTCCGATCTGAGAAGGTAAATTCCATTTTATTCCGATATCCATAAATATTCTCAGCAGGAATAGTAGGCCGAACTTTAACATTCTTAAAGCCTCCGATCCGCTCCAAAATTTCCTGTATCTGCTTAGTTTTAGTTTCAACTTGAATCTCATACTTCAAGTGCTGGAGTTGACATCCTCCGCAGACTCCGAAATAGGGACACGGAGGGTCTACTTGATTGGGAGATGGCTCTATTACTTTTTCAACGACAGTTTCTCCATAGCTTTTCCTAACCCGTTTTACCTTTGCCATTACTTTCTGACCGGGGATACCTCGTTCAACAAACCATACAAAATTATCCACACGGGTTACACCTCTGGCACCAAAAGCCAAGTCTTCAACGAAAAGTTCTAAAGAATCTCCCTTTTTGAATTGCTTTTCCATAACCTCTTATATCCCCTATTGAACTTTCCCCAATCTAAGAACGGTTCTGGAGAAAAGCAAGAATAAATTTTGTTCCTTGACAATATGGATTGTAATGATTATACTAACAAGAAAAACAGAGAGGTGGATATATGAATAATCAACCAGGAAGCCAACAGATCAACGTTGAGTTGGGAGAAAAGGAAGCCGAGGGAATTTATTCCAACCTGGTGCTGATCAGTCACTCCCCCGCAGAGTTTGTTTTAGACTTTA
Organism: uncultured bacterium; assembly: GCA_964587715.1. GTDB lineage: Bacteria > Zhuqueibacterota > QNDG01 > QNDG01 > DSAB01 > CAYYPT01. The sequence continues at coordinate 8,806 of CAZPNF010000002.1, forward strand.
CGCGAATGGTCCCGGGAGTTCCAAAGGCCAAAGTGTACGCTCGCATCATCATGACTCCCCAGCATGCCAAATCGCTTTCCAAAGCTCTGGCTGACAACATTGAAAAATTTGAAAAAGATTTTGGGGAAATTAAAATTATAGGAAGCAACCAGGGAAGACACTACGGTTTCCAGCCCCCAGCAGTAGAGAAAAACAAAAGTTAGATTCTTATGGGATGAGAAATTTTTATGATAAAAAATTTATTGGAAGAACTGTTTTTTGCTTTTGTTTAACTATAGTGGCAATTCCAGGTAGAGCAGTTTATTCTCAGGGGAAAGGTATTTCAAAACGGGTCTCTCTTGGTCTGGAACTAGGCAACTGGCAGCCGCACAGCCTTAACGATGAACCTCGTTTTACGACTTTTGGAGCAGCAGGAGCAACTCCTTTTATAGGTCTGTCCTTTTTGATCCCTGCAGGAGGAAACATCGGCTTTCAGGTATCTGTGGGCTATTGGTCCCTGCGGGATCTCGAAAAAGTGGAATCAGTACACTCCATAGTCATCCATCCGGTCTCTCTTAACTTGAAATACTGGCTTGTCCCGGATTACAGACTTTCTGCATACGTTATATACGGTGGAGGAGTGTATTGGGGGCTTGAAAATGAAACATCACCTTTTGGGGAAAAACTCCGTAAAGCAAGGGCAGTATGGGGTGCCAGTCTGGGAGCAGGTTTCGATTTTGTCCTTACAAAAAGAGTTGGCCTGGGTATGGTTTTCCAGTACCACTACGTCCGGTTTAAAAAACCTCTGGGAGGAGTAGAAGATTTCAGCGGTCCAAGAATTACAGGGATGTTTTTTTTCTTCCTTTAAAGGTCAGGGCGTAAGCTTTTTATTCTTTAAAGTGCGTCGCACATATACTCTCTCATGCTCTTTTCCCATTCTGCTTTCATTCCCTTCATAAGATTTACAAATCTATTATCTTGCCGAAGACCTTCAAAATTAGGATCATTGATTATCCATGGATACTCTTTATACCCAAAAGAAACAGCTTTTTTCAGCCACTGAACTGCCTGTCCATTTCGTTTCAACAGAGTGTAAACAGCTGCTACTGCCGTTGCCAGAGAACCATTGTTATGCACATAAGGTTTTACATTGAGTTCTACCTCTTCGAGAGCCGGGTCCAGCTTCCCCTGTCTGGCATATAACATCGCAAGAACAGCATGAGAAAACGGCTGGTATTCCCCGGATTTCATTCCCTTCTTCACTTCTTTTAAAGCTTCTTTATAATCTCCTTGGTAATAGCTCAAAAGAGCTGAGAAGGAATGACAGTAGAGAGAATCGGGCTGCAGGAGAAGTATTTTTTTAATTTCTTCTTCAGCCTTGCTGTACTTTTTCAACCCGGTGAAAACCATCACTCTGCTGAGAGAGACGGGAACATTTCCCGGGTTAAGTGAAAGAGCTTTTTCGTAAACTTCAAGGCACGGCTCGTAGAAACCGTAGTGGATAAAAACCTTCCCCAGATCAGCCCATGCCTCTGGCAGATTCGGGTTAATTCCGATTGCTTTTCTGAATTCTTTCTCTGCCTTCTTAAAATCACCCCGCAAAAGATAGGTTTCGCCCAGGGTAAGATGTGCATCTGCAGAACTGTCATTTAACTGAACAGCTTTTAAACTTGCTTCCTGGGAGAGTCTTAACCAGACCAGATTCAAATTCCACCTGTTTTTGACAATCTGAAGATAAGATTTTGCAAGACCAACATAAGCCGGAACAAAAGTGGAATCTATCCTCAGAGCTTTTTTGAAGCTCTGAATGGCCAAATCTGTTTCTGTTCTGGTACCAACAGCGAGATGTGATTTGCCGTCTACATATAATTCCATAACATTGAGTGAGGCAGGTTTGTTTTCAAATATTTTCCTTTTGTTTATTTCCAGACCAAGAACCCCGGAAATTTCTCTGGAAGCTTTTTGAGTAATGTCTGATAAAGATTGAAGCTCTTTTTTATAAGTAGTGCTCCAGATTTCTGAATCTTTTTTGGTATCAACAAGTCGGAGGGACGCATTAATAAAACCGTTCTCTTTTTCAAATTTACATCTAAGAACGTAATCTGCTGTTATTTCTTTACTATCAATCCATTCTTCAGAAAGAAGGGAAAGGACCTTTAATCCTTTTGATCTTGAAAGCATTGAACTGATTTGCTCTGCCATTACCTTTCTCATAATCTTGTTCTCCGAAACTTTTTGGTTTTTCCCAGAAGGGAAAACAGCAATGGACTTTTCCCATGACACTTTCGGAATTTCTACTTTAACAGCAGCCTCTTCAGTACCGATCACATTTTCTTTTTCCTTTTTCTTTTTTCCACACTGAGCCATAAAAAGAACAATTACTACTGAAAGAAAGAACAGTATTAGTCGTTTCATGAACAATCCCTCCCCTTCTTAAAGAAAGATGAAATTAACCTGTAAAAAGAATAGACAAAAAGTGCAAAAAAGAAGTGTGTTGAAGAAAAGTTATACATTTTTTCCTGAGAAACCATAGGCCTCCAGAATAAAAATGCCAGAATCACAAAGGTTAATCTCTGAAGCAAAATAATGATCTTTGGGTTAATCTCCCTTTTCTGCAAGAACCCTCTGTACCACTCCGAAAAAATATCAATACCACCCATCATAAAAATAGAAAAAAGTGTTATGAAAAGAATTTTCGTACCCAAAATTTGGCCCTCCATTTTTTTACAACATACCAAATCCAGAAATCAAAATCAACCTAAAAGAACTCTCTGATATTTTTCTTGATTTGGGTCTTTTCTTTCTTTATATTTGATTAAAATAAAAACTTATGCTCCAGAGTATTAGCGAGAAGGTAAGATATATGTCTACAAAAACTAAAATCTTAGTTGTAGAAGACAGTTGGATTGTAGCAGAGGATATAAAAAAGAGTTTATTAACCTTGGGCTACACTGTTTCCGCTGTTGTATCTTCTGGAAAAGAAGCACTGAGACAAACAGAAAAAACCCGGCCTGATCTCGTGTTAATGGATATCGTACTGGAGGGGGAAACCAGCGGAATTGAAACTGCTGAGCAGATTCGTCTACGTTTTGACGTACCAGTGGTTTATCTCACAGCCTATTCTGACGAAGCTACCTTAGAGAAGGCAAAAGTAACAGAGCCTTTTGGTTACCTCCTCAAACCATTTACTGATAGTGAACTACACAGTACCATTGAGATGGCTCTATATAAACACAAAACGGAAAAAACGCTGAGAGAAAGCGAGAAAAAATATAAAACCTTGTTCGAGAGTTCACTTGATGGTGTACTTGTTCTTGATGCAGAAACGATGAAAACAGTGCTTGCCAACCGTGCTGCCATAGAAATATATGGCTTTGAATCCTTAGACGAGGTTGTTGGTCTAAATCCTATTGATTTTATTCCAGAAGAAGATAAGAAAAAGGCTCGTAAAATTATTGTAGAAGATATGTTTGAAAATGATCTCCGTGAGGTAAATGAGTTCCGAACAATAGACAGAAACGGCAGAAAGATATGGATAAGTGCTTCCGGGGTAAGAACTGAATATCAGGGCGGATTGGCAGGATTAATTTCTATAAGAGATATTACTCAGCGCAAACTCGCAGAGAAAGCACTTCGTGTATCTGAGGAACGTTACAGAGGTCTTTTCGAAACAATGTCTCAGGGAGTTTTGTACTATGATGTTAACAAAAGAGTGGTCGGGTGCAACCCTGCAGCCGAGAAGATTTTTGGTACAACGCGAGAAAAATTAATCGGGCAGAACCTATTTGATGAAAGATGGCAGATACTTAAGGAAGACGGTTCGCCTTTTCCAAAGGAGGAACATCCTGTTGTGATTTCTTTTTATTCAGGGAAATCCGTTCCGGACGCAGTGCTGGGCATTGTAACTCCTTGGGGAAATCAGAGATGGCTTCTTGCTAATGCAACGCCTGTTTTTGAACCTGGCGAAAGAAAACCACGATATGTTTTTGCTACCTGCACAGACATCACCAATAGAAAAAAAATAGAGTTTGATCTAAAAGAACGCAACGTACAGCTTAATTCCCTGAATGTTATTTCCCGTGCTGTGAGTGGAACTCTAGATCTCAGGGCTATTATGAATAAAGCTCTGAGAGAAATATTAAAGCTCGCAGAATTTTCTGCAGGGGCATTATTCCTCTTCGACGAAGAAAAATCATCTGCTGCATTCGAAGTCCATCAAGGAATCTCCTCAATGGTAATAAGGTACATTGCCCAGTTGCATGCACAAAAATCTTCTTCTTACAGACATTCTTTGATGAGAGGAGAACCAAAGCTTTTTCCCATAAATGAATTGTTTGAAAAAGAGAAATTAGAAAATCAAAGGACTGAAAAAGATGGAGAGGTAACTGCATATTGTCTTCTTGTACCCATTAAAGTGAAGTACAGGGTGGTGGGGTCGCTAAATCTCTTCGGAACAGAAAAATACATACCATCTGAGACAGATTTTAATTTCTTTTCTACTGTTGGCAGCCACATTGGTCTGGCTGTGAGAAACGCCTCCTTGTATGAAAAAACCAAAACAACACTGAAGCAATTAAAAACCACACAGGACAAGCTCATTCGCTCAGAGAAATTGGCCAGTCTGGGTGCACTTGCCAGCAACGTTGTCCATGAGCTGGGGAATCCTTTAGCCGCCATTACAAATTCTGTTCAGGTTTTGCAGGAACGCGTTCATCTTGAAGGGAAAATGAAAGAGCTAATGGATATTATCGGGTGGGAGTCAGAGCGATTAAACAGGATTGTTAATCAACTGAGAGAATTCTCAAAACCAAAACCTTTAAAATTTGTAATGGCTGATCTAAGAGAGATTGTAAAAAAAGCTATCCTGGTTCTGAATCAGGATTTTGAACTCATTTGGGACCGGACTATTACGACAAAGTTTTCCAAAGATCTCCCCTCGACTTTGTTAGACCCGGATGCCATGGAGCAGGTAGTACTAAACGTGATAAAGAACGGTTTGCAGGCAATCCATGCGGGAGGCACGGTTGAGGTAAGAATAACGAGTATAGGAAGAGAGGAGAGAAGAAAAATCAGGTTGCAGGTCAGGGATAACGGTTCTGGAATTCCGGAAGAAAATATTCAGCATATATTTGAGCCTTATTTCTCTACAAAAGCAAAGGGAATGGGGCTGGGAATGCACATTGCAAAGCAGGCAGTAGAGTCTCATGGTGGAACGATACGTATAAACAGTGAACTCGGTAAAGGGACAACTGTCATCATAGACATACCAGTGAGAAAGGAAGAAAATGGCTAATATTTTAGTTGTTGATGATGAAAAAAGTATGCGGCACAGCCTGAGTATTGCATTAGAAGGATGGGGTCACGATACAAAAGAAGCAGCAAGCGGTGAAGAAGCCATCGGTCTTGTCTCTAAAGAAGTTTATGATATAGTTGTAACTGATCTGGTAATGGAAGGGATGGATGGGGTAGATCTTTTGCAGAAGATAAAAGACTTGAGCCCCTCCACAGAAATCTTACTAATGAGTGCTCACGGCACAATTGATAAAGCAGTGGAGGCTATGAAAAAAGGTGCATACGATTTTATTACAAAGCCCTTTTCCATGGACCATCTGAAAATGGTGCTGGAAAAACTTCTCGGCCAGATGGAACTGAGGCAGACAGTCAAGCATCTTAAGACTGTTCTGACGGATCACTATCTCTTTGAGAATATCGTTGCAGAAAGTCCTGGTATGCGAGAAGTAATGCACCAGGTTGCCCTTGTTGCTGGCTGGTCCGTACCTGTTTTGATCCAGGGAGAAAGTGGTGTGGGAAAGGAAGTCGTGGCCATGGCTATTCACAATTTGAGCAGTCGGAGCAAGGGAGCTTTTGTTCCCATAAATTGCGGTGCATTTCCTGACACCTTGCTTGACAGTGAACTTTTCGGTCACTGCAGAGGTGCCTTTACAGGTGCAACAGCAAATAAAAGAGGCCTCATTGAAGAGGCTGACGGAGGAACGTTATTCCTGGATGAAATAGGTGAAGCTCCGCCTGCCTTTCAGGTAAGGCTCTTACGATTTCTGGATAATGGACAATTCCGCCGTGTCGGAGAAGTTGAGGAGCGCAAGAGCAATGCAAGAATCATAGCAGCTACTAATAAGAATTTGGATCAATACATTGAAGAAAAAAAATTCAGGGAAGACCTTTACTATCGCCTGTCAGTTGCTGTTATAAAAATCCCTCCATTAAGAGAACGGAAAGAAGATATTTCTGCCCTGAGCCAGCATTTCTTACAACTTTATTCAAAAAAAATGGGAAAACCCGTGACAAGACTCCACCCCAAAGTTTGTGATATATTTCAGGAGTATTCATGGCCTGGCAATGTAAGGGAGCTTGAAAATACAATTGAACATGCCTTAATAATTTCAAACGGTAATGAAATTTGTGTCGATGATCTGCCGTCCAAATTCCTTGGTACGCAAGAAAAGAGAAAAAATTTAAGGTTTGATGGGGATTTACCTCTAAAAGAAATGGAGAAGAGATATATCTTTTCCGTTCTTAAAAGGACAAAAGGTAATAAGAAAAAAGCAGCCAAAATTTTGAACATTTCTCGAACCACACTCATCTCCCGCCTGAAATCTTATACCAACTCTCAGTTTAGCAATGAGAAGTGATTTTTTCAAAATCAGGTGTTGTTGCAAAAGGGTTGAGAAGAATCCTTAGGAATTCACCCTTCAGGGTTTCATGCCTATTCATGAAAGGCTTACCCAACCTCCCAAAAAACAAATCCCCCTTTCTAAAAGGGGGATTATAGGGGGATTTTGCAACAACCGATCGTTACAGAGACCGCTCTGCTTATCTCTGTAACGATCGGGTAAAATCACCTCCAGATTCTTTCTCTACCTTTTCAATCTGTAGAGACAGAACAGTGTTCTGTCTCTACTTTCTCACCAAAAAACACCTATCAGTTACTTCTCTACCTTTTCTAAATTTAATAATGAACATCCTTGTGTCGTATTCTGAACACTTTAATGCTGCTCAAACTTTCTTCTACAATACTTTACCTATAGCTTTTAAAATTCCCTAACAATAAAAAACAATAGCTTATTGCCATTTTCGTAAAAGCACAATTCCCTCTGTATGTTCCTGGCATAAAAATTGAAGACAAAGTAATGTCTTATTACAAAAATGAGAGAGGTTTTCGATGCTACATATTCTTCTCGTAGACGATGATTTAAACTTTCGCAGATCATTGGTAATCGAACTGGAATTGGAAGGTTACAAGATTACAGAAGCAGAGAATGCAGCTCAGGCATTGTCTTTCTTAGAGAGACGCCAATCTAAGGGTAGTTTCCCGGATGTGGTTATTACGGATGTGAGAATGCCAGAAATTGGAGGAGGAGAGTTTGCTATTCTGGTACGTGCAAAGTACCCACAATTGCCGATTTTAGTTATTTCTGCATTTGATTTGCCTGAGGGTTTAAGCGGCTATTCTTTTTTAAGAAAGCCGTTTAAGATCCATGAGATGATAGAAACTATAAATAAAATTTGCTCGAATGAAAACAATTTGACGGAGGTGGAGAGATGAGGTACGTGCTATTGGTGGACGATGATACTAACTTCAGGCGTTCTTTAGCCATTGGCCTTGAAGCAAAAGGATACCATGTTTACGAAGCAAAGAGTGGAATGGAAGCTCTCAGATTTTTGCGGGATAATCAAAAAACAAAACAGAAAGTGGAGGGAGTTGTGCTGGATGCACGCATGCCGGGACTGGACGGATTCTGGCTTGCAGATCAGATTTCAGAGGTGTATCCTTCGTTGAAAATTGTTATTCTTTCTGCTTATTCTTATCCTTTACAATCGGAGCAGTATACCCTTCTCACAAAACCTGTTCGTATTATAGAGCTTGTTGAAGTTCTGGAACAGGATATGAGTTTATTTAAAAAGAAGGAAATGGTATAAATAGAAATCAAAGTTCTAAAAATCTTCAGGACGAGAAGAGAAAGGAACAATATATGAAATCGAGTTCCGTTTATACAAAAAGTCGGAACCTTGATCAAAAGAAGATTCTTCCCGAAGGAGCCGGGGAACGGACAGATCCTGTTTTAATATTTGCTCAGAGATATCATGCTTTTTTTAACTCTACCAACGACGGTATTGCTATTTTTAATGCAAACGGCGATATTTTAGATGCAAACCCCAGACTACTTAAATTGTGCGGCTATCCCTACGACATTATGGTATCTAAGAAACTGGACGATATCTTTGATGAAAAGAGCTGCGAAGAGGTAAAAATCCAATCTCGCATTCTGATCGAGGGGAGGGAAAGGAAAAAACCAATAGAATGTATGGAATCAGTTCTCATTTCTCGTTCTGGCAGACGCCGATCTGTAGAAATAAGTTTAAGTCTATTAAAAAACCAATACGGGTTTTCGAAAGCAATTTTTGCTGTTGTAAGGGACCTCACAAAACGCAAAGAAATAGAAACACGTTTTATTCAGCGTGCAGAGGAACTACAGAAGGTTTTTGATGCCGTTCCCACGATTCTTGCTGTTTTTGACGGGAGAAGAAGAATTAGACAGGTAAATCAATCTGGACTGGATGTATTTCAAAAACTGGGAAAAGAAGTTATTGGAGAACGTATAGGTGATGCACTGAAATGTGTGAATCGCCACGATTCTCAAAGAGGATGCGGCTTTGGTCCGCGCTGCAGGAAGTGCGCAATTCGCGAGAGTATGCTGCGATGTTTAAGAACAGGGGACACAGTTCTTGGCATGGAGCAATTGATTACCAGAGAAGGTTTTAAAAGCCCGGAATTCTACTTCAAAATTAATGTTG
>CAZPNF010000003.1:0-17362 GCA_964587715.1 uncultured bacterium
GAAAACCACTGGAATGGTCAGGGTAAAATACAGCTCAGGGTTAAAGATTTAAGATAAGGCTCTTAGGGAGAAATCTTTTTGTTCTTTGAGAGAAATTTTCTCCTCCATTTAAGGACTACAAAATGAGAAAAAGGAGAAGAGCGCGGGAACTTGCTCTGCAGGGATTGTATGCGTGGGAAGTTTCAGGGAATCCGTTAGAGACTGTTTTAAAAGATCTTTCTGCAAGAGAGGAAAATGAGGAAATTGTAACTTTTGCCTCGAACCTTTTGAGAGAGACTACAGCACACCAAAAGACTTTGGATAGGGACGTGACTGGAGTGGTTGAAAATTGGGATTTTAAAAGAATTGCTCTCGTTGACAGATTGGTTCTCCGGTTAGCACTCTGCGAACTTCTTTACTTCGATGAAATTCCACCAAAGGTAACAATCAACGAGGCTATCGATCTAGCCAAAAAATACAGCACAGAAGACAGCGGACGATTCGTCAACGGGGTTTTAGATGCTCTTTATAAAAAATTCAGCAAGGAAAATCGTGTTGTGAAAAATCAGAGGGGATTGGTGGAATAAAGGAAGAGTGGGAGAGTATATTGTAGTATAGTTATATGTTAGGTGCTAAATAAGTAATGAGCGTAGACATCCTTAAAATTAAGACTCAAAGACTTAGTGCTGTTTTAGATGACTATTTAATTTGTGAATCTTGTCAGATTGTAGATAATAATTCAAAAAGAATAAGAGTCGGTTATAAATGCCCAAACTGTCATGCCCCTAGCAAAGGTGGAAGAAGTTATTTCCCAATGAATGCAGATATTTTGATAGATTTAATGCAAGAATATTACCATTTTCAAAGCGAATTGGATATAGCAAAGGGAAATAAGCACCATTTAGCAATTGTAATTTTCTTTTGTTCTTTTGGTGAAGTACTTTTATATCATTTCTTAGATAAATGTATGCAAAACCAAAAATTATCTTTTGAAATAAGGCGAAGATTATTACAAGACAATTTATATATGAAAGAAAGAATTGAAAGATTATTCCCTGCTTTATGCAAGGGAAAATGGTTAGATGCTTTGAAGGCAATTAGTAACAAAAATATAAATTATGTTGAGACACATAAATATTTTAAGGCAGTTGTTGACGCTAGAAATAAATTAATCCACAGGGGAATGAAATGGTCTATCCCAAAAGATATGCCTGAAAAATGCATTTATCAAATTCAGCCACTATTAAGCATGTTTGTAAATTTACATAATAGGTATATAGTAAAAAATCCTGGTTAAGCGTAGCATCCAGAGGGCGCAAACGCACACCAGCTTTTGGGTTTTTACCCCCTGCTGTCCAAACTCTGACTTGGGAGACCGTATGTTTGAAAAATCCTGTTTTACAGTAGTATTGTATATTAGGGTCAATTAATGATGGAACGATGAATCTTACCCAATACGGAAAGGTTGTTTCTGAAGATTTGATGTGGTTGGGGAAACAATACCCATATATTCAATTAGATGTATGGATTATCATGCCAAATCATCTACATGCCATTATTTTTTATGATGACGACCGTAGGGGCGATTCGCGAATCGCCCCTACAAAACGGAAACCATTGGGCCGAATAATTGGTGCATTAAAAAACGTATCCACAAAACATGTCAATGAAATTAGGCACACGTCTGGCACGAAATTGTGGCAGCGATCTTTTTATGACCACATAATTCGGAGCGAGAAATCGTTACAGAACATCAGACATTATATCGTCAATAATCCTCTAAAATGGGAATCGGATAGAAACAATCCAAAGAATCTGGGAAATGCTTAAAAAATATCTAAAAAATCTGCAAACTACTTTAAACAGAGGCGATGCGCGAGAGGAGAGTTACTACGCACACCTTAAAGATTTGCTTCTATCGTTTGCTGAAGAATCTAAAATCAAAAAACCTGACATTACCATTCTACCCAAAAAAACCGAAGCAGGAAACCCTGATTTCCGTGTGTGGGACGGGAATAACCACATCACTGGATATATCGAAGCGAAAGATCCCTCTATAACGAACCTTGATTATATTGAGGGATCCGAGCAGCTCACACGCTACCGCTCCACATTTCCGAATGTGATTTTAACTAATTTCTATGAGTTTCGTCTTTATCGTAACAGTGAGTTGATAGACAAAGTTTTTATTGGACGGTCTGTTATCGCCCGCAAACTTCAAACTGCTCCGCCGGTTGAAAACGAAAAACATTTTTATGAATTAATGAGTAGATTCTTTTCCTTTTCACTTCCTTCAATACGAACGGCAAAAACGCTTGCTCTTGAGCTTGCCAAACGAACCCGTTTTTTGCGTGACGAAGTAATCAGTATTGAGCTTGCCGAGGAACAAAAAAGAAACCACAAAGCAATCCTGGGTTTTTATGAGGCGTTTAAGAAATATCTCATCGGGACACTGACCGAAAAGCAGTTTGCTGATTTTTATGCACAAACCATTACTTACGGCCTTTTTGCAGCAAGGACCAGAGCCCAGGAAGACTTTAATCGCAGGTTGGCTTTTACGTACATCCCGAATAGCATTGGAATTTTAAAGGATATATTTCAATTTATTTCTTTGGGCGAATCGCCAAAACCTTTACAGATTATTGTTGACGACATTTCCGAAGTTTTAAAGGTTACCGATGTAAAAAACATTTTGCAGACTTATTTTAGAGAAGGCAAGGGCAAGGACCCGATCATTCACTTTTATGAAACGTTTCTTGCTGCTTACGATCCAACCATTCGAGAGAGGCGTGGAGTTTATTACACTCCCGAGCCCGTGGTCAGCTATATTGTTAAATCGTTGCACAAGCTGTTGAAAACGCATTTTGGTTTGCCCGATGGTCTGGCAAGTAAAAACGTTACTCTCCTGGATCCTGCTGCCGGTACGTTGACATTTCCAGCCGAAGCGCTTAAAACTGCAATTGCTGAATTTACTAAAAAGTACGGCGAAGGCGGTAAACACAATTTTATCAAGAAACAGATATTACCCAACTTTTATGCCTTTGAGTTGATGATGGCACCTTATGCCATCGGGCATTTGAAGATGAGCTTTCTCTTTGAAGAACTCGGCTACAGGTTTGCCAACGACGAGCGTTTTAACCTTTACCTGACCAACACCCTAGAGATGGAGGAACTGGAACAGATCGATATTCCTGGTTTAAGTTCCCTGAGTGAGGAGAGCCATCTTGCCGGCAAAGTAAAAAAAGAGCAGCCGATTTTGGTTATTCTTGGCAATCCGCCTTACAGCGGCATCTCTGCCAATACCAACGAGTGGACGGAACGACTTTTAAAAGAAGATATTAACACCGCACAAAGTTATTACAAAGTAGACGGCAAACCGCTTGGAGAAAAAAATCCCAAGTGGTTGCAAGATGACTATGTAAAATTTTTACGCTTCGCCCAGTGGAAAATCGAAAAAAGCGGGTTTGGAATTGTGGGCATGATTACCAATCACAGTTATCTTGACAACCCGACATTTCGAGGTATGCGTCAGAGCTTGACCAAAACATTTAATGAAATTTACATCTTGGATTTGCACGGCAACTCGCTTAAAAAAGAGACTGCACCCGATGGTGGGAAAGATGAAAATGTGTTTGACATTCGTCAGGGCGTTGCCATTGCTGTTTTTGTGAAACGTAAAAATAAAAAGGGTAGTAAGGTTTACCATAGAGACCTCTACGGTTTGCAGGAAGAAAAATACCAATGGCTTTTTCAAAACAATTTTAAGAAAAAGAACTACACTGAAATCAAACCTCAATCGCCCTATTACTTTTTTATCAAAAGAACAACTCAGAACATCCAGCATTATCTTGATTGGAAAAAAATTAATGAAATATTTCCTTTGAATGGCGTTGGGATGACAACTGCGCGTGATTCTTTTGTAATTGATTTTGATAAAAGTAAACTTGAAAATAGAATTCGATTATTCAAACACAGTGATTTTAAAGATGATGAACTACATACATTTTTTCAGATTAACAAAAAGAAAGGCTGGGATATTCGCAAAGCCTGGAATATGCTTCAATCTATCTCTGATTCAGAATTGTCTGATTATATAGAGCCGGTATTGTATAGACCTTTTGATGTAAGGTGGATTTTTTACCACGATGCTGTTGTCTGGAGAACTGTTAAAAGGATTATGCGCCAGATGCTGGAAGGGGAAAATTTGGGGATTATTACAAGAAGGCAGCAACTCCCTAATAAACCTTGCACGTATTTTTTCATTTCACAAAATATCATTTCTGACGGAGTAATAAGATCAGACAACAAGGGTGGAGAAAGTTTATTCCCCCTCTACCTTTACACCGACAAAAAAGAAAGCAACCCAAAAGCCGGCGTAAATTTTATGATGGCTCTTGAACCCAAAGCCAAATATATTATCCGAAAACCTAATATTGATGAGAAAATTTATCAACGGTTAGAAAAGACCTTTGGCGAAAAACCGACTCCGGAAGAGATTTTTTATTATATCTACGGTATTTTTTACAGTAACATCTACCGCACCAAATATGCGGAGTTTCTGAAAATTGATTTCCCTCGCGTGCCGTTTACTTCCAGTTACGGGATATTTAAGAAAATGGCGGCATACGGAAAAGAACTTGCTGATCTGCATCTGCTTAAAAGCGAAAAGCTCAACAAACCAATTGCCAAATACCGCGGCAGTGGAGACAACGACCGTATCGAAAAAATAAAATACAGCGAACAAGAACAGCGTGTTTATATTAACAGTGAAAAATATTTTGACGGTATCAGACCAGAACTGTGGAATTATTACATAGGTGGTTATCAGGTTTTGCAGAAATTTCTCAAAGACCGCAGAGGGCGAACAATGGATGATCCCCGTCATTACGGCCGGATAGTTACAGCAATCAGTAAGACAATTGAATTGCAAAGACAGATAGATGAAATTTACAGTCAGATCGAAAAAGAGACAATAGAATTATGAATGTATAAAATGTGATTCGGAATCTAATGTAGGGACAGAACAATGTTCTGTCCCTACAAGAAAATGGGAATTGGATAGAAATAATCCGAAAAATCTGGGAAATGCTTAAAAAATATCCAAAAGATTTGCAAAACCATTTTAAACAGAGACGATGCGGGGGAGGAAATGATATCAATTGTAAATCATATTTTATTAAAATAGAAGATGCAAAATTCTAACAAGAGACGTAAACGAAAATTCAATCGACCGGAAGGATACGACTATTCTTCACCAGGTTATTACTTTTTCGTGGGATTATTGTTATTGATAAATCCAATGTAGAGATAGAACATTGTTATGTCCCTACAGGGAACTTGAGAGGCGAGCTCTCGTTCAAGATATGCAAGACACAAGTTGTGAGGTCTTATAATGATTAGCAAATTCATAGAGAAAATTTTCGGCAGCAAACACCAGAGAGACATCAAACGATTAGTTCCCATTGCTGAAGAGATCAACCAAATCTTTGAGGGGCTAAAGGATTTATCCGATGGAGAGTTAAAAGGAAAAACTGTTGAATTTAAAGCTAAGATTCATGAGAGGATAGGAGATATCCAGCAGAGGATCCAGGAGTTAAAAGATAAGCTAAAGGCTGTAGCACCTGATGAAAAAATCGATTATGATGAGGTGAAACAGCAAATAGAAGATCTGGAGAAAGAAGAAAAAGAAAAAACAGAAGAAGTGCTTCAAGAGATTCTACCAGAAGCATTTGCAGTGGTAAAGGAAACATGCCGAAGGCTTGTGGGAAAATCGTGGAAGGTAGTTGACCACGAAACTGTCTGGGATATGGTTCCGTTTGATGTTCAGCTTATGGGAGGGGTTGTTCTCCACGAAGGGAAAATTGCCGAGATGGCTACTGGCGAAGGCAAGACTTTAGTGGCTACAATGCCGCTTTACCTCAACGCGCTGGTGGGCAAAGGCACTCATCTGGTTACAGTGAATGATTATCTTGCCCGTCGTGACTGTGAGTGGATGGGTGAGATTTATAAATTTCTGGGCCTAACAGTGGCATATATTACTAACGACATGAGTCCTGAGCAGCGAAAACAAGCTTACAATGCGGACATAACATACGGTACTAACAACGAATTCGGTTTTGATTATCTACGAGACAATATGGCTGTCTCTCTCGAGGGAGTAGTCCAGCGAGGGCACTACTACGCTATAATAGATGAGGTTGACTCTGTTCTTATAGACGAGGCCAGAACGCCGTTGATAATATCTGGTCCAGTTGGTGAGTCTAAGAACAGATTTGCCGAGATGAAACCCAAAGTAGAGCAGCTCGTCAGAAGTCAGACGGTGCTCGTCAATAGACTTGTGGCCGAAGGGGAACGTCTTCTCCGGGAGGGTAAAGAGTACGAAGCGGGCATTAAGCTTTTACAGGTGCAGCGGGGGGCACCCAAAAATAAAAGATTAACCAAACTTCTCCACGAACCCGGCGTGCAAAAACTAATCCGCCGGGTGGAGAATGATTATATGCGAGACAAGCGTCTCAATGAGCTGGATGAGGATCTCTATTTCTCTATCGAAGAAAAAGCCAACACAATTGATCCTACAGAAAAAGGAAGAGAGGCTCTGGCTCCCGGCAACCCGGAAATGTTTATTCTTCCTGATCTGGCGACAAAACTTTCTGAAATGGAAGGGGCAGAGGAAATGGCTGCCTCGACAAAAGAAAGATTAAAAGAAGAGCTTCAGACTGATTATGCCGAAAAGAGCGAGAGACTGCACAACATCAGTCAGCTTCTCAGGGCATACTCCCTTTTTGAAAAAGATGTGGAATATGTAGTCACTGAAGATGGCAAGGTTATGATAGTGGATGAATTCACAGGGAGGTTGATGCCTGGCAGACGTTATTCTGACGGGTTACATCAGGCACTTGAGGCCAAAGAGAATGTGAAAATCGAGAAAGAGACCCAGACTCTGGCGACTATAACTCTTCAGAATTTTTTCCGCCTCTACAAAAAGTTGGCCGGGATGACAGGAACGGCAGAGACCGAAGCTGGAGAGTTCTGGGAAATTTATAAATTAGATGTAGTTGTAATTCCTACAAACGAACCTGTTCGAAGAGTAGACCATGAAGACGTGGTTTACCGTACCAAGCGCGAAAAGTATAATGCCATCATTGATGAAATTGTCAAGTATCATGAGCAGGGACTGCCAATGTTAGTAGGGACGATTTCTGTGGAAGTGTCGGAGACCCTTTCAAGGATGTTGAGAAGAAGGAACGTTCGCCATTCTGTGCTCAATGCAAAATACCACCGTCAGGAAGCAGAAATTGTTGCCAGTGCAGGAGAACCGGGAATGGTGACAATTGCCACTAACATGGCCGGTAGGGGAACAGACATCAAATTGGGAACAGGAGTTATTCGATTTCCTGATGATTTGCTTCAAGAGATGGCAGAGGATGTCCCCTCTGAACTTTCACACGGGAGAGAGGTTGTTATCCATGAGGTTCCTCCAGAAGAAGTTAGAAGGTTTTCACAAATTCTGGAAGAGAAAAAAATCTCTTCTAGAGAACTAAAATCAGAAGAAGAGAAATGGAAGATTCTTTCTGGAGAAGAAAAGCTGGAGAGGGAAGTCGCTCTTGTACCAAGATCTATCGGAGGCTCTACGGATGCCAGGGTCCGCAGGGGAAATTTAGTTCATGTTAAAGCAAGGGACTATGCCACAGGAGGGCTGCACATCCTTGGTACTGAGAGGCATGAAGCTCGACGTATTGATCGACAGCTCAGAGGGCGATCAGGGAGGCAGGGAGATCCTGGTTCGTCACGTTTTTATCTTTCCTTAGAAGATGATCTCATGCGGCTTTTTGGATCGGATCGTATTGCTGGTGTGATGGATAGGATGGGAGTTGAAGAGGGGGAAGTTATCACACATTCCATGATTACACAATCCATAGGGCGGGCTCAAAAACGTGTGGAAATGCGGAACTTTGAGATCAGGAAACATCTTCTGGAATACGATGACGTGATGAACAAACAGCGTGAGGTAATATATGCCCGCAGAAGATCAGCTTTAGAGGGAGAAAATCTCCGAGATGAAATAGTAGCTATGATAGAGGATTTTATCGAAGATTTAGTTGCAGATTGTTCGATAAAAGGAGACTACGGCGGTGCGTGGGACTGGGATAGACTTCGAGATGGACTGCTCAAAACAATGCTTCTTCCACTGCCGCTGTCAGAAGAGGAGAGTCAAACAATCGGAGAGGAGGAATTAATCGAGCGCCTTAAAACAGCAGCTAAGGAAGCGTACGAAAGGAAAAGGCAGATTCTTGGCAACGACTTGATGGCGCAGCTTGAGCGATTCGCTACTCTTACAACCATTGACGAAAGATGGAAAGAGCATCTCTACGAAATGGATCAACTCAAAGAAGGCATTGGCCTCAGGGCCTACGGTCAGAAGGATCCACTGATTGAGTACAAACAGGAGGGATTTCGGGCTTTCAGTGAAATGTTGATTCAGATTGATGAAGGAGTTTTAGAGATCGTTTTTAAAGCTCAGATCCAGATGGAAGCAGAGGCGGAGAGATTACATGGACCGCGGAGAAGAGAACCTATAGAAATGGCAACGGTTCATGAAGAGGCGATTGGGATGGGCTTTTCAGGTAAACCCGAAGAACCTCAGAGAGGAGGAGCACAGCGAGCGGGGAAACAGCAGCCAATCCGGGTAGAAAAAGTGGGAAGAAACGACCCCTGCCCCTGCGGAAGTGGGCTGAAATATAAATACTGTCATGGAAGAAAATCCTGAGCAAGCAACGGAGAGAAATTGATGACCAAATCACTCGTTATTGTGGAATCAAATGCTAAATCAAAGACAATTAACAGATTTTTAGGAAAAGAGTACGTGGTGAAGGCTTCTGTGGGTCACGTGAAGAATCTCCCAAAGAACAGGCTGGGTGTTGATATTGAAAATGGTTTTGAACCGGAGTATATTACAATCCGGGGCAGAGGGAAAATACTGCGAGAATTAAAGCGACTGGCCTCAGCATCAGATAATGTCTATTTAGCCGCTGATCCTGATCGAGAAGGAGAGGCTATTGCCTACCATCTGGCAAACGAAATCCGTTCAGCCAACAAGAATATTCAGCGTGTGCTTTTCTACGAAATTACAGAGAAAGCCATTCAGGAAGCAATTAAAAAGCCTACGTCCATCAACTACGAAAAGGTGGAAGCCCAGAAAGCAAGACGAGTGATGGATAGACTCGTTGGCTATAAAGTGAGCCCTTTCCTCTGGAAAACTATCTTTCGTGGACTTTCAGCCGGGAGAGTCCAATCAGTTGCACTTAGACTTGTCTGTGAAAGAGAAAAGGAGATAGGAGGTTTTACCCCCCAGGAATACTGGAGCATAGAGGCTGAATTTGAGATCAAGGAAGGTGGGACCTTCCGTTCCCGGTTAATAAAGATTGGTGGAGAGGATGTTAATCTTCCCGATGAAAAAAGTGTTCGGAAACATATTAATATTCTTAAGGGTTTGGAATACGTTGTCTCGGATCTAAAAACAAAAGAGATTGAGAGGCGCCCCTATCCTCCTTATACTACAAGCACTCTTCAACAGGATGCAGCCCGGCGTCTTGGGATGACAACCAAACAGATTATGGCTGTGGCTCAGCAGCTTTATGAGGGCGTTGACCTTCCAGAGGGACGAGTAGGTTTAATTACCTATATGCGAACCGACTCAACTCGTCTTGCAAAGACAGCAGTGGAAGAAACACGTCGCTATATTGCTGAAAATTATGGTCTGGAATATGTACCTTCTAAGGCACGTTTTTACAAGAACAAAAAAACAGCTCAGGATGCACACGAAGCAATTCGTCCTACTTCAATGCATCGTTCGCCAAAGGAAGTAGCCTCGTATTTAACGCCCAATCAGAAAAAACTCTACGAACTTATCTGGAATCGCTTCCTCGCCTGCCAGATGAGTTCGGCACGACTATTGCAGTCAGTTCTGGATGTAACGGCTGGTAACTATCTCTTCCGGACTACTGGATCAACAATCAAGTTCCGGGGATTCATGCAGATATATAATGTTGAAAAAGAAGAGGAAAAATTTTCGCTCCCGAAGAATCTCAAAAAAGGAGAGAACGTTACACTGGTGGATTTAGATCCTCAACAGCACTTTACAAAACCACCCCCAAGATATAATGAGAGCAGTCTTGTTAAGGAATTGGACAGCAAAGGCATAGGAAGGCCTTCTACTTATGCTTTGATCATCTCAACTCTTCTGGATAGAAAATATGTTATTAGGGAAGGAAGAAGCTTTAAAGCCGCAGAGTTGGGAATGACAGTAAACCAGCTTCTCACGAAACAATTCCCCGATATTTTTAATGTTGGATTTACAGCTCGTATGGAGAGCGAATTAGATCAAATCGAATCTGGAGAGAAAAATAGACCCGAGGTTCTGGAAAACTTCTACGGCCCTTTTAGCAGTGCGATACAGGATGCTATGAAAAAGAAAGAGGAAATCAAAGAGTCACTGCAAGAAGTAAGAAAAGAGAAATGTCCGAAATGCGGCCGTGACCTTGTTATTAAATGGGGGAGGAACGGACGATTTATTGCCTGCACAGGGTACCCGGAATGCACGTACACCAGGCCATTGGATGAAGATGTAGAGGAGACGAAGGAAATTTGCCCAAAATGCGGCGCTCCATTGGTGGTAAAGGTGGGCAAATTTGGACGTTTTTTGGCCTGCTCCAATTATCCGGAGTGTAAGTTTACAAAGGCGAGATTGTTGAGAGAAGGACACGCCGGGGAAAGACCTTTTTCGGATGTTCCAATTATCCTAGTTGTCATTTTGCTACGTGGTATCGTCCTGTTCCTGTCCAATGTCCAAAATGTGGGAATCCATACATGGAGGAAAAAACTTCAAAAACAAAGGGTGTTTTTCTCCAATGTCCAAAGTGTAAAAATGTTATTCAAAAAGAAGAATTAATAAGCGAAGAAAAGACAGACTGGTGAAAAAAGACATAGAAACCTTTCTCCAATATCTTTTGTCCGAGAAGCATTACTCTTCCTACACTATTCGGGCTTATAAAACAGATTTAGAACAGTTTGTAGAGTTTCTTATACAAAAGAGAGGGGAAACAGATTCTCCTTCTCCAAAAGAAATAACACGGGAGGATATTCAACTCTTTCTTGGAGACATGGTGCGGCACGGCATTAGCAAGCGGAGTGTGGCTAGAAAGCTGGCTTCTATCCGTGCATTCTTCGGATATCAGATGAGAATTGCTGGACTAAAGACGAATCCCACAGCTGCTTTGGTTTCTCCAAAACTGGGAAAGGTTCTTCCACAATTCCTCAGGGAAGAAGAAATTAGAAATGCATTGGAAGGAATAACTCAGGATTTGGCTGCAGGGGTTCGAGACAGAGCAATTCTGGAACTTTTTTACGGGACAGGAATGCGCCTTTCAGAACTTGTAGGTCTCAATCTATACAATATCGATCTTGTTTCAGGAACAGTTAGGGTATATGGAAAAGGAAGGAAAGAACGTGCTCTGCCAATTGGGAAAAAAGCAGGCGAGACTGTAAAAAATTATCTTGCCCGGAGAAGAGACTTTCACCCAAAGAATGGTAACCTGGCTCTTTTTCTCAATTCTTCTGGAAACAGAATGTCGGCAAGAGGGATTCAACTTTTAGTCCACAAGTGGTTAAGTCGGGTATCTGAAAAAAAGAAATTGAGTCCTCATGTTCTTCGTCATACGTTTGCTACTCATCTACTGAATCGCGGTGCAGATCTGGAAGCCGTTAAAGAACTATTAGGACACGCAAGCCTCTCTACGACACAGGTTTATACCCACTTGACCATGGATCATCTGAAGAAAGTTTACCGACAGGCGCATCCAAGGGCAGAAATTAACTTAAAAATCAAAGATTAAAATGCAAAATAATATCTCTTATCTACAAACTCTAAAAAAAGGAGCGGCAAATGCGAACCAACATCACTGCACGTCATTTTAAATTGTCGGAAGAGATGAAAAAATATGCAGGAAAAGAGGTGTTCCGACTTAAAAAATACTATGATGGAATTATTGATGCAGAGATAATATTAAGCTGGGAAAAGAAGTACCGTATGGCAGAAATTAAAATTGCTGTCTACGGAACGATTCTGGCGGCACATGAACGTTCAAAAGATATGAACAGCTCTATTAATGGTGCTGTCGATAAGCTGGAAAGGCAGCTTATTAAGTACAAGGAACATTTACGGAAGTTTGATCACGAAACAATAAGTAAAGAAGAACTACAAGTATAAAAATTCAAAAATCAAATATAAGAATGCAAAATTACATATCAAAATTCAAAAAGAGGTAGTTTGCCTATGTTATCCCGATTCTGCGTTAAGAGCAGAAGGTACTTGAATACTTAATAAATACTATAGAACATTGGCATTTATACAAAAGTCATTATTTTGCATTTTGATTTGTCCCGCCACGGTGGATATTTGACATTTTGATATTTGAACTTTGGATTTTAATAATATTATAGGGAGGTGTAATTATTGTCTAAGGACGAAGGAGAAAAACAAGGCCTTTCTGTTGAGACATTTTTCTTAGAGAACAAGAAAAAACTTAAATTCGAACTCATCTCTGGTAAGGGAAGTTTCCAAAAACAGATTTCAGAAAAGGACCTCAACCGTCCGGGACTTGCCCTGACGGGGTTTGTAGATCTTTTTACTTTCAAGCGGGTTCAGATATGCGGCAACACAGAAATAGCTTATTTAAAAAGTCTTTCTTCAGACCTGCGTGAAAAAGCGCTTTCTAAGGTGTTTGCTTTTGATATTCCCTGTTTTGTTATTACTAACGGCAACGAGGTTTCTCCTGAATTTATGCAAATGTCGGAGAAGTATAAAATCAGTGCTTTCAGAACGCCGTTTGCTACCACAAAGGTTGTTCAGCTTCTTGGTGATTATTTAGATGAGAAGTTTGCTCCCCGAACGTTTATCCACGGTTCTTTAGTAGATGTGTACGGCATAGGAGTTCTGATTACAGGACGGAGTGGGATTGGAAAGAGCGAAATTGCCCTGGATTTAGTAGCGAAAGGACACCGTTTGGTTACCGATGACGTTGTGACTATTGTTCGACGGACTGGCGGGATTCTCATCGGGACGGGAAACGAGACTTTAAAACACAACATGGAGATTCGAGGAGTAGGAGTAATTGATGCCAGGGCTGTTTTTGGAATACGAGGGATAAGAGGACAGAAGAGAATAGAAATAGAAGTCGAATTGGTGGATTGGGACAGTTCAGAAAAATATGAGCGGTTAGGCCTCAGAGATATTACAACTGATATTCTTGGTGAAAAAATTCCTTTGATCAAGTTACCTGTTTATCCGGGGAAAAATATATCGGTTATAGTAGAAGTAATTGCCCTGAATCAGCTCTTGAAAATCTATGGTTATCATGCAGCAAAGGAGTTCGAGGAAAGATTAACTCAAAGGATCAATGCAAAGCTTAAGGTAACAAAAGATTACCTTGGCCGTGACTTCGAGTAGTATCCGACAGTCTTTTGGGAACATACGTCTTTTATTTTGAAGTACTTTGCATTTTAATTTTTGGTTCAAAATTTCAAATTAGTGCTGCGAGGAGAATTAATGATAGTAGAGCGGAAATCAGAAGTATTGGTCGGAATAACCGTAACAGTGGCTATTATAGTTCTTACGCTCAGTGTGATCTGGGGCAAAGGAATAAGTTTTGTCTCCCACAAAAATCGGCTTGTGGTTCGTTTTGACAACGTTGCGGGGTTGGAAAAGGGAGACCCTGTTGTTATCCGGGGAATCAAGCAGGGGGAAGTGGAGAATAGAATTTTAAAACCTACCTGTGCAGAGGTGCGATTATGGCTGAGAGATAATGTTCCTCTGTACTCCGATCTGGAAATTACTATTGAGAGTCCTGAATTAATGGGTGGAAGGCAGATAAAAATTTGTCCTGGAAAGAGTAATAAACCGGTAGATTTTAGTAAGGTTTTTTACGGAAAAACACAGGGGGATGTGGCGGATCTGGTAGTAAGAATAGACAATGCAGTTTCTAAGGTAGATTCTCTTTTTCTAAAATTCAGAGATCTTCTGGGGAAAGACAGACTCTCCCGGATATTACAGAATGTAGAAGAAACTACAGACCAGGCAAAACTTATGGTGCAGGAAAATCGAAAGGCTCTTCGGTTGTCGCTTGAACGCTTGGATGATATGACACGGCAGCTACAAGAGGATTCCACAGTAATTCGGATAGGTGATATAGCAGTAAAACTTGACAGTACAGTCTATCTTATGAAACTGGTGACCATGCGAATGGAAAAAGAAGAGGGAACATTAGGCAAGCTTCTTCGGGATAGAGATTTGTATGATCAACTTTTAAAGACATCCGCCGATCTTGATTCCCTGGTAACTGACATTAAGGCTCATCCCAAGAATTACATTCACGTATCAGTATTTTAGTGCTGACTATTTTTTAAGGAAAGGGTAGAATCATGAATACTGAAAGAAAAATTCCCCACGTTTTTCTTTTATTAATTCCATTTTTGTTCTTTTCAAATTCACGTATTTTATCAGCAGAGCAAAAACCTCTAACAGTTGCAGAGTCCAGTGGTTTTACTGCGACCTCTCGTTATAAAGATGTTATAGAATTTATCGGGGAACTTCAGAAACAGAGTTCCCTTATTAGAGTTGAATCTCTCTGTATCTCTGCTGAGGGAAGGGGTGTACCTCTTCTTGTTGTGGGCAAGCCCGTTCCTTCATCTCCTTTAGATCTTAAGTACAGCAATAGAGCTGTAATCTACATCCAGGCCAACATACATGCAGGAGAAGTCGAAGGGAAAGAAGCTTCTCTCATGTTGATTAGAGACATTCTTCTGGGAAACAATGTTCCTTTTCTTGATAACCTCGTGATTCTGGTAGCACCAATTTTCAATCCTGATGGTAATGAAAAAATAAGTCCTGAAAACCGGAGGTCACAAAACGGGCCCAGAGAAGGTGTGGGAGTAAGATATAATGGTCAGAATCTTGACCTGAACAGAGATGCCATGAAATTGGAGAGTCCAGAAGTTCGGGGTCTTGTCCAGAACGTTTTGAATAGATGGGACCCTGTTCTCCTCGTAGACTGCCATACCACAGATGGCTCTTATCACGAAGAGCCCGTTACCTATGTCTGGGGTCTAAATCCGAATGGGGATCCTTCTATTATAGAATATATGAGATCAAAAATGATGCCTTTGATTGCCAGAAATCTCAGGGAGAAATACAAGGTGCTTTCCATTCCATATGGGAATTTTATAGATCCGGGAAATCCTGAAAAGGGATGGCGGCCTGCTGGTCCTCAACCCCGTTTTATAACCAATTATGTTGGTTTGAGAAACAGGCTTTCTATACTCGATGAAAATTATACACATGCAGATTTTAAAACCCGTGTGTGGGGAGCTTACTATTTTCTTCGATCTATTCTGGAGTACTGTGATAAACATAAGGATAAAATCCTTCAGCTTGTAAAAAGTGCTGATCAAAAAACAATACAGCGCGGGATGTGTCCTTCTAAAAAAGATTCTTTTGCCGTTGAGTACGACTTGAAACCTCTTAAAGATAAAATAACAATCTCAGGGTACAAGAAAACAGATCAAAAGAAAATTTATAAACTTCCCTATTTTTGTGATTATGTTCCAAGAAAGTCTGTCCGTTTTCCATACGGTTATCTCATTCCCTTATCAGTGCCGGAGATTGAAAATAAACTTCTCCAGCATGGAATAACCGTAGAAAAACTAATAATGCCTGCCACGTTACGAGTTGAATCGTTTTACTTAAAGGAAGTTAAAGCATCTGAAAGGCTCTTTCAAGGGCATCATCTAAATTCAGTAAAAGGTAAATATGTAGTAGAGAAAAAAGATTTTCCTCCAGGTACACTTTTTATCAGCACAGCTCAGCCTCTTGCAAATGTGGCAGCTTACCTTTTAGAACCCGAGAGTGACGATGGGTTGATCGCATGGAATTTCTTTGACCGTTATCTTTTTCTTGAGTGGCGGCGAAAACCTGAAAATTGCCCTGTTTACAAACTTCTGGAGCCGGCAAAACTTGTTAAAGAAACTGTGAAGTAAAGAGTTTTGATGTTACAGTCAAGGATAGGAGAATTTGCAGCTCTGTTGACTGCAGTGTGCTGGACAGTTACAGCGCTTGTTTTTGAATCTGCAGGAAAGCAGGTAGGTTCCCTTGTCGTAAATTTAATACGACTTTTTCTAGGCCTCTTATTCCTCAGTCTGTTTTCTCTTATAGTTAGAGGTATGCCGTTTCCTTTTGATGCACCAGCACGGGCCTGGCTCTGGCTTTCTCTTTCCGGCGTTGTAGGTTTTGTCATTGGCGATCTTTTTCTCTTCCGTGCCCTCGTAGTGATTGGGGCCAGAATTTCGACATTGATTATGTCTTTAGTACCTCCCATGACCGCACTCATTGGGTGGATAATACTGGGAGAAACACTGTCGCTGAGCAATTTTCTCGGCATGGCTCTCACAGTGGGAGGCATTGCTCTTGTTGTTCTGGAACGTAATGGTGGTAAAAAACAGTTAAGATTGTCGTTTCCTCTTTCTGGTGTGTTGCTTGCACTTGGAGGAGCTGTTGGACAGGCAGTAGGGCTTGTACTGAGCAAATATGGAATGGGCAGCTACGATGCTTTTGCCTCAACCGAGATACGGGTGATAGCTGGTATTATTGGTTTCTCTATACTTTTTTCATTGCTCAAAAGATGGCCGCGGATAGGATATGCTACTCACAACAAAAAAGCCATGGCCCGTATATCTATTGGAGCTTTTTTTGGTTCTTTTTTGGGAGTCTCGCTTTCTCTACTGGCAGTTCAGCATACAATTGCAGGAGTGGCCTCCACGATTATGGCTATTGTGCCTGTGCTTATTATCCCACCGGCAGTAATCTTGTTTAAAGAAAAAGTAAGTGCAAAAGAGATAATTGGAGCTGTCATAGCTGTAATTGGTGTGACTCTTTTATTCCTGGGGCCGCTATAGAAATAAATTTGGGTTCTTCACGAAAATGCGTACTTTATAATTCATTCATAACAACATCATAAATCAACAAGTAATTCAAACTGAAAAAATTAAAAATCAAAATCACAATTTAAAATGCAAAAATACTCTGCCCAAATATCGGTTGAAAAAATATTCTTCTATTTTCCTTTTGTATTTTTTAGCCAAAAATATGAGTTTGCATTTGCAAAATGATACAGCAACCAAAAAGCTATTTAAATTTTGCATTCATCCCGAATTAACAGATAAGCAATGTTCCGTACGCAAACCACATTCTATTTCGATGACCGCGAATAGCTATAAATTGGTCCCTTATCCGTTAATTCGGGATTCATTTTGATTTTTCCTTTTTGATTTTTAC
>CAZPNF010000004.1:0-12817 GCA_964587715.1 uncultured bacterium
GGCACACGCTCCGGTGATGGCATTCCTTCCTGCAGCATTGGTTAAACTGCTCGGGATCTATCTCCTGGTAAGAATGACGTTGGATATTTTTGTACTTGATAATAGTATGAAAATACTCCTGATGAGTCTTGGTACCATTACAATAATTGCCGCGGTCATGATGGCCCTGATTCAGAAGGATCTTAAAAAGTTGCTTTCCTTTCATGCCATCTCTCAAGTCGGCTACATGGTTTTAGGAATCGGTACAGGAACGATGTTAGGTATTGCAGGTGCGTTATTCCACATGTTAAATCATGCCATTTACAAATGTTGTCTTTTCTTGTGTGCCGGTTCTGTAGAACATCGAACAGGAACCACTCAATTGGAGAAGTTGGGTGGTTTAAGCAAGACTATGCCGGTGACTTTTATCATGTGTGCCATAGCAGCATTATCCATATCGGGTGTCCCCCCCCTTAATGGATTCGTCTCCAAGTGGATGGTATATCAGGGAGTGATTGATGCGGGCGGCTCCATTTGGCCTGTGTTCTTAATAGCGGCCATGTTCGGCAGTGCATTAACCTTAGCTTCTTTCGTTAAAGTGCTCCATTCAGTCTTTTTAGGGAATAAACCAAAAGAGATCTCTGAGTCGAAGGAAGTTGAATTATCGATGAAAGTTCCCATGATCATCCTTGCTTTTTTCTGTGTATTTTTTGGAGTCTTTGCACAGTTCCCGTTAAAATATTTGATCGGTCCAGTGCTAGGAATAGAGTTCAGCGGATTTGGAGAAACCATTCACCTTTCCGGCATATGGAGTCCCACACTGGCCACCCTTCTTCTTCTGCTCAGTTTAGCATGCGGTTTCATCTTCTATCGGTTGGGAAATATCAAGAGAGTGAAAGAAGGGGAGATATTCGTGGGAGGAGAACCTATCGATGATGAAGAGATAAGGATACCCGGCACCCATTTTTACGATACCATTGAATCCACTGGTTTTTTACAGATATTGTATGAAAAGGGGAAGAAGAGGGCATTCGATATCTACGAATGGGGGAGAAGAGTTGTAAAAGTCCTAGCCTTTATTCTATACCACGGTGTGGATCGTATGATTGAAAGATTCTATGATTGGATTCGAATCGTCTCTCTTGAATTAAGTGAATATTTTCGAAAGGCACACACAGGTATTCTAACAATGTATTTCATCTGGTTTCTGGTTGCGATAACCGTTTTGTTGCTCATTTTGATGAAATAACAGAGGTGGTTAATGTATAAAACCTACTTGCTGTTGAGCATTTTTATTCCTTTTTTGGGATCCACTGTTATCTGGATTTTCAGGGGAAGGGTGAGAAATGGTTTTGCTGTCCTTTTAAGCGTTTCTTCTCTTGTTTTTACTTGTCTACTTATCCCTCCCATACTGAAGGGAACAATCATTGAGACCAATATTCCTGTATTCAGTTCAGGGCTGTTTACCTTATCTTTTATTGGTGATGGAGCGGGTCTAATCTTTGCTCTACTCTTTTCGTTGCTGGGCACCATAGCAATTATTTATTCTCTTGAATACATGAAGAGATTCGCCCATCAAACAGAATATTACTATATGACAATTCTCATGGTGGGTTCCTTGATGGGGATAGCCTTTTCCAGGAATTTAATCCTCTTGTACATATTCTGGGAAATTGCCACTCTGGCCACATGGAGGTTGGTCGGATTTCACAGAGGGGAAAAGGAAACCGCTATCGCTAACAAAACATTCCTGATGATCTTTGCCGGGTCTTCTTTCATGCTGCTGGGATTCATCATGATTTATGCCGATGCGCATACATTCGATTTTGTTAGCCTGAAAAGCTATTCCGTGAGTAACCTAGTTCTCTTTTTGATCTTCATTGGGATAATCTCCAAAGCAGCTGTCTTACCCATCCACAGTTGGCTCCCTGATGCTCATACAGTAGCCCCATCACCGATGAGTGCGCTTCTTTCAGGGATCGTCGTTAAAATTGGATTACTGGCCTTTGTAAGAATATTTTGCTGGACCTTTAACGTGAACTGGGGCTGGATTCTTATTCTGGCAGTCATTTCTTCCATCGTGGCCGCGTCGGCTGCTTTACTCCAAAAAGACATGAAAAGAATCATCGCCTATTCCACCGTCAGCCAGACTGGTTACATATTATTAGGATTTGCTGTCCTTAGTGAAATAGGTCTGGCAGCTGGTCTTCTATATTTTATGGTTCATGCCATTGGCAAAGCGGGATTATTCCTATGTGCCGGAATCGTAGAACAAAATTGTGGTGAGAGAGATATTACGAAACTGGGAGGCTTGATGAAAGCGATGCCTGTTACAGGTACTGCTTTCGCATTCTGCGCCTTGTCGATTATCGGCATGCCTCCTTTTGGAGGATTCTTCAGTAAAATCATGGTGATTAGTGCTCTCGTCAAAGAAGGAAATGTTTGGATTGCAGCACTGGCCGTTTTCGCTGCTATCCTGACGCTGCTTTATCTATTCAGATTGTTCAGTGCTGTATTTCTTGGCGAGTTGAAATTCGTAGAGGTGAAGGAAAGCTCTAAAGTAATGGTTGCCTGTGCGCTTTTCCTGGGTATCGTTTCCCTCGCCATTGGCTTATTTATCAACCAGATTTTAGGCTTAATCGATGTGGCTGTGATGAACATTTTTCAATGAGTAATTAAATTATACTGGAGCATCATAAATGTCAAGAAAGCCCATTGTCTTAATAATAGATGATGAGGAATTTATACTCGATTCCTGCTGTCAAGTGTTTACTAAAGAAGGATACCGAACAGAGACGGCTAAGGATGGTGACGCAGGTTTGCAAAAGCTTAAAGAGACGAAGCCAGATTTAGTTTTAGTTGATCTTAAGATGCCGAGAAAAAGTGGGATAGAGGTTCTCGAAGAGTTAAGAACAATAGATCCTAATTGTGTGGCGATAGTCATTACAGGCTATGCAACCATAGAATCTGCAGTGGAAGCCATGAAGCGAGGTGCATACGATTTTCTCCCTAAACCCTTCACACCTGATGAGCTTCGCATCATAGTACGACGTGGTTTGGAAAGGAGACAGTACATTCAAGAGACGGAGAGGCTACGGGAAGAAAAAACGAAGATGAGGGAAAACTTTGTCTCCATGGTTTCCCACGAGCTCCGGTCTCCACTGGCAGCAGTTCAACAGAATCTCATGGTGATTATAGGTGGTATGGTTGGAGAGATACCTGAGAAGGCCAATCAGAGGCTCCTAAGAATGAAAGAACGCATCAAAGGATTAATTTCTCTGATCAGCGACTGGTTGGATCTTTCTAGAATTGAATCGGGAGAGATGGTTACAAAAATGGAACAGGTCGATCTCAAGACTATCTTATCAGAAGTAATGGAGCTAATGAAACCGTTAGCAGATGAAAAGAAAGTTACTCTACGATTTACAGCACCAGAGAAATACCCATCCATTGCCGGGAATCAAGAAACACTGCAGATGCTTTTTACGAATCTAATTCATAATGGAATCAAATACAATCGTGAAATGGGTGAAGTCGACATTGTGTTGAAAAATGAGAAAAAAGGAGCAAAAGTGATAATCAATGACACCGGTGTAGGAATTCCAAAGGAAAAGCTTCCTTTGATCTTCGAGCAGTTCTACCGGGTCAAGAATGGAAAACAGGCGGAAGGCAGCGGTTTGGGTCTATCAATTGTCAAGAAGATCGTAGAGGCACATTCCGGTTCCATAGAGGTTGAGTCGGAATCGGGGAAAGGAACGACTTTTACGGTTTATCTGCCTTGATGAAAGATGAAAAGGATCAGAGTAAACATATGAAGATTTTAGTTCTGAATTGTGGAAGTTCATCGGTCAAGTTTCGGCTTTTTGATATGGAGACAGAAACGCAACTGGCTGGTGGTCTCGTTGAACGAGTGGGTTCTCGGGAAGCTGGCCTGATATACAGCGTTCCCGGGAAAAAGGACAGAAGAGAAACACATCCCATAAAAAATCATGAGCAGGCTATCGATCTTGTTCTAAAAACTATTTGTCATCCAGAATACGGAATTCTCCATGATATCCGTAGTATCGATGCCGTGGGACATCGGGTTGTCCATGGAGGTGAAGAATTTACAGAATCTGTACTCATTAACGAAGCTGTTTTTCAAAAGATAAAAGAATGTATTCGATTTGCCCCGCTTCATAATCCTCCAAATCTTGAAGGAATTAAGGCAAGTCTCTGGCTCATTCCTTTTGCCAGACAGGTAGCCGTATTCGATACGGCCTTTCATCAGAGCATGAAACCCCATGCCTATATTTATGCTCTTCCCTATGAGTGGTATGAGAATCACAGAATTCGACGATACGGGTTTCACGGAACCTCACATTGTTATGTCGCTCATAGAGCAGCCCAGATTTTAGAAATGCCTATTGAAGATTTAAAGATTATCACCTGTCATCTCGGCAATGGGGCGAGTATCACAGCTGTTGATGGGGGGCAGTCTGTTGATACTTCCATGGGGTTTACCCCTTTGGAAGGATTGGTCATGGGGACCCGATGCGGTGATATTGATCCATCCATTCCTATTTATGTCATGGAGGATAAGAGATTAACAACATCTCAAATGGATTCGGTGTTGAACCACAGGAGTGGTTTGTTTGGAATTACCGGGGGGGATAATGACTTACGAACAATAGAGGAAAAGGCTGAGGCGGGGAGTGAACGTCATAAGTTGGCCTTAAAAATATTTACGCAACGGGTTAAAAAGTATATTGGAGCTTATGCCGCAGTCATTGGGGGTCTGGACGTTCTGGTTTTCACGGCAGGGATCGGTGAGAATTCTGCTAAGGTTAGGAGGATGAGTTGTGAAGGATTGGAGTTTTTAGGTATAGAGATTGATCCCAATAAAAATGAAAGAAACGAAATAAACATCGGTCGGGGAGATACGGCTGTTCTCGTAATACCAACTAGTGAAGAACTCGCTATAGCCCATGAAGTGTATACTGTACTTGAAAAAGAAAAACAAGAGGTGGTAATTAAGGAAATGCTATGAAGAAAAAGATTCTGATGATCGATGATGACCCTGATTTTCTATCTGCTGTGAGGATAGTTTTAGATAGAGGAGGTTATGAATGCATTGAAGCGAATTCGGCCATGGTAGGTCTCAGTTTGGTTTCTAATGAAAAACCCGATCTAATCCTTCTGGATGTGATGATGGAGGATATTGCTTCTGGATTCCGTTTTGTCAAAGAACTGCATGAGATAGAAGAAAAAAATGGAGAGACTCACACTCCTATTCTGATGGTAACGAGTATTCGAAAAGTCACAAATCTCAATTTTCGTGAAAGAATGGGAGATTCTTTTCCCTCTGTGGCTGATTTAATGGACAAGCCCGTTGATTCAGAAATTTTATTAAAAAGAATTGATTTGATATTTAATTCATTGCAAAAAAAACAGCGAAAAGGGTACTGAATTTCAAATAAGATTCTAATAATATAGTAAAAAATTGGAGGTTAATGATGGAGAAGCGAAATGTTCTCTTGGTAGACGATGATAGAGACTTTGTAGAAGCCATTAAGACTTCCCTCGAAAATCAGGGGTTTCAAGTTTCCACAGCCTTTGATGGAGAAGAAGGTTTGACCAAAGCCATGAAACTAAAACCAAATCTCATAATTTTGGACATCATGCTGCCCAGAAAGGAAGGGTATGCGGTATGTCATGATTTAAAGGAGAACGAAACTACCTCTCATATTCCGATTCTTATGCTTACTTCTCTTGGTAAAAAAGAAGAGGGAAAGAGTGGTGCAGAGATAGTGGCCAAAGGCCACAAAGCGGATGGATATCTTGAAAAACCGATTGAGCCTTCTGTATTGGTAGAAAAGGCCAAATCACTCATCGAAAAGACGGGAGTTGTCCGGGAGAAACAGCTCAAAGTGCTTCTCATCGATGATGGCCCGGATTTTATAGGTGCCGTGAAGACCATCTTGGAGGAGAACAACTACAAGGTCATCGTATCTTATACAGGCGAGAACGGAATTATCGCTGCAAATAGCGAGGATCCCGATATCATACTTTTAGATGTAATGCTTCCTGAAAAAGATGGGTACGCTGTGTGTAAAGAGTTGAAGGAGGATAAAAAAACAAGGTACACTCCTATCATCATGCTTACTTCGGTGGGTAAAAAGTTGACAGAACCAGATTATGCTAAAGCCATTGCTGTTACACATCGAGCGGACGATTATATTGAAAAGCCTGTTGAGGCGAAGGAACTTCTCAAAAGAATTCACCATCTTATTGGGCCCATGAGAAGATTGGTTTAGATCTGCATTCTATTTAAACAACCGGATGGCTTATTTTCATCAGCAAATTGCTACAGCGTGTTGCCTCAAAATAATGAGTCAATGCGTTTTTTGTTCTTAACATCACAAAATAGTTGCTTCCATTACTCCTGTTTTGTATATTGGGGGGGCGCTGTTTTAGCTCTATTTTAATGAGAAAAAATTTAGAATAATAACAGGAGGTAAAAATGGGTATAAAACTTACTGACTTGATTTTTAGGGATGCGCATCAATCGACATTGGCAACAAGGATGCGAACAGAAGATATGCTCCCAATATGTGAGACTATAGATAAAATAGGTTTTTTCTCACTCGAAGTATGGGGAGGTGCAACGTTTGATGTTCCAATAAGATATTTGAATCAAGATCCATGGGAGAGGTTGAAGCTTCTAAAGGAAAAAATAAAAGATACACCACTTCAGATGCTTGAGAGAGCAATGAATATTGTTGCGTATCGAAATTTTCCCGATGACGTTGTAGAGAAGTTTATTTTCTATGCAAAAAAAGATGGTGTCGATGTCTTCAGAATATTTGATGCGCTTAATGATATTCGCAATATGGAAGTTCCAATAAAGGCTGCAAAGAAAGTCGGTGGCCATGTTCAAGGAAGTCTTTCTTACACAATCAGCCCTGTTCATACTGTAGAGAAATATGTGGAAGATTTCAAAAAATTAGAACAATTGGGGTGTGATTCTCTTTGCGTAAAAGATATGGCTGGTATGATAACGCCGACCCGTGCCCATGATATTATATCTGGCTGCAAAAAAGCCGGGATAAAAATCCCCATTGATCTTCATTCTCATACAACTTCTGGTATGACGGGCATGGCTTATATGGAAGCAGTTGAAGCAGGAGTAAATGTTCTCGATACTGCGATGTCTCCAATATCTGGTGGTACAGGTCATCTTGCAACAGAATCTGTTGTGGCAGCTCTAAGAGATACAAAGTATGACACTGAATACGATATGGATCTTTTGATGGAATGCAGAAAGTATTTTTTGGGGGTGTGGGATAAATATGCACATCTCCATCGTGAAACTGCGATGAAAGTAGATCCTTCTGTAACAGTTCATCAAATACCTGGCGGAATGCTTTCTAATCTGCTTTTCCAGTTAGAACAGCAGGGTGCGTCAGATAAATATCACGAAGTGTTAGAAGAAACTCCAAGAGTACGGAAAGAATTGGGTTATCCACCTCTTGTCACACCTACTTCACAAGTGGTAGGAGTTCAGTCAGTGATGAATGTTCTGTTCGGAAGATATAACAAGATACCGCAGCAGACAAAGGATTATGTTAAAGGGATGTACGGTAGAGCGCCCGGAGAAATCTCTGAGGAAATATATGAAAAAGTGCTTGGCAAGAGCTGGAAGGACGAACTGGTAACTTGTAGACCGGCTGACTTGCTTGAGCCAGAATTTGAAAAAAGGCGAGAAGAACTTAAAAAAATGGGACTCCTAAAAAAGGAAGAAGATGCTCTTACGTATGCTATTTATCCTGAAGTAGGACTCAAATTTTTAAAAGGAGAAATTAAACCGGAATTTACTTCTGATCAACTACCTTTAAAAAAACAGGTTGTAGTATCGAAAGAAGTGCCAAAGACTGCGGGAGTTTCAAGAGGACCAGGAACCTACATAGTAGAAGTTGATGGTCAATCTTATAATGTAAAAGTACAGGCTGATAGTGAAGCTATTGCTGTCACTGAAACTAAACCCGAGGCTACTTCAAAACCAGCGGGAGGTCCTACTGTTGATGTTAAGTCTCCGATGCTTGGGACTGTACTTAAGGTTCTGGTAAATGTTGGTGATAAAGTAGAAAAAGGAAACAAAATTGCTGTTCTTGAAGCGATGAAAATGGAAAGTGATGTAGTGGCGCCTCAAGCTGGAACTATCAGTGAAATATTGGTATCTCCTGGCCAAGAAGTAGAAGCCAATGCTGTAATAGCAAAAATAGGATAAAGACTATGTGGACAGAAGCACTTAAAATTGCCGGTACAGGCGTTCTTGTCGTTTTTGTTACATTATTCTTTCTTGCATTTGTTGCGTGGCTTATTGGCAAATTATCATTTGCAATTTCACGAACAATGGAAGTAGAGAGTGTCACCTCTACCGGGATAGACCAGAAACGAAAAATTGCGGCAATAAGTGCTGCAATCAGACAATATGAAAAAGGAGAGTAAATGTTAGGGCTTCAATTTGGATTTCTGGCTTTAACCTGGGGTCAGGTAGCAATGATTTTTGTAGGAGCTGTGTTACTTTACCTGGGGATTGCCAAAAAGATGGAACCTTTGCTTCTGGCTCCGATAGGATTTGGTGCAATACTTGCCAATTTACCACTTACAGGAATTGTAGAGCCTGGTGGACTTTTAGCTTTAGTATATATTTACCTGATTAAGACGGGAATAGTACCTTTACTTATTTTCCTGGGAATTGGGGCAATGACAGATTTTGGTCCATTGCTCGCTGATCCAAAAACGTTTATATTGGGTGCAGCCGCTCAGATAGGTATATACTGTGCTATGTTGGTTGCTATTGCTTTAAAATTCCCACTATCAGAAGCCTGTACAATTGGTATTATAGGTGGTGCAGATGGTCCAACCACTATCTATACAGCTACAAAACTTGCCCCGTCCATACTGGGCTCTGTTTCTGTGGCAGCCTATTCTTACATGGCGCTTGTTCCTATAATACAGCCGCCAATAATAAGAGCACTTACCACCAAACGAGAACGAATGATAAGAATGGAATCTCCCAGAGAATTACCTCATATAGCAAAGATTCTTTTCCCGATTATCGTTACAGTAGTCACCGGACTTTTGATTCCGTCGGCACTGCCACTTATTGGTATGCTTATGTTTGGCAATTTACTTAAGGAAGCCAAGGTAACCGAGAGACTGGCAAAGTCAGCAGCCAATGAAATAATAAATATTGCCACTGTTTTTCTGGGGCTTGGCATAGGCTATATGATGACAGCAGATAAATTTATTCACCTTAAGACTCTTGAAATTCTTATTCTGGGAGTCATTGCTTTTGCAACTGCAACTGCTGGTGGGACTCTGTTTGGTAAACTCATGTGTTGGCTCTCAAAAGGAAAAATAAATCCAATGATTGGTGCTGCCGGTGTTTCTGCAGTTCCAATGGCAGCGAGAGTTGTTCAGAAAATGGCAACTGACGAGGATCCGGAAAATCATCTATTGATGAATGCTATGGGACCCAATGTTGCAGGTGTCATTGGTTCTGCAATAGCAGCAGGAGTGTTTATAGCGATCTTAGGAGGTTAGATAAGCGGCAAATAGCAAATGTAAAAATCAAAAGGGAAAAATCAAAATCAATGCAAAATTTAAATCCGATAGATTAGAACCAAAGGTCGGCGGCAGTGTAATTTTCTGGTGCTGACCTTTTTTTAAAAATTTATCTTGACATTGATGTTTTAGTTGAATAGATTTTTTATAGTACGTATTTTTTTTATCAAAGCTAAATTTGTAAAATAAGCTACACATGATGGTGGGAAACTCAATACAGTGAGGGAGATGTGATAGCCTTACAAATTGTCCTTCTTATTATAGCGTATATCATCGGTTCTATCCCCTTTTCGTTTATAGTTGCCAGGAGTGTTAAAGGAGTTGATCTTCGTTACGTTGGAGAAGGGAATGTGGGTGCCCGTAACGTCTGGCATGTTGTTGGAAAAGGTTGGGGTATTTTGGCCGGTGTTCTTGATTTTTCAAAAGGTTTCTTTGTATTTCTTCTGGTACACTTCGTTTCTGATTCAATGCTCCTTGCCTGGCTTGCCGGAGTCTCTGTCGTAATTGGACATGGTTTTCCTCTTTTCCTTAGAGGTCTGGGAGGCAAAGGCGCCGCCACAGCAACAGGTTTCTTGTTTGGTATGTATCCGCTTTTAGTAATTTGTTCATCTTTCTTAACTCTTATTATTTTTGTCTTTAGCAAAAACTTTCATGTGGCACTCACGTTGGGTATTAGTAGTTTTGTTGTATTGGGCCTTCCCCTTGCTGGTAAAAAATTGCAGGAGATAGCAGTGGTTACAGGTTTTTTGCTACTTTTAGGACTCAAACGAATAATTGATCAGCCTCACATGAAAGAAATTACAGAACAGTCGGGTTGGGAGCAGTAAGAAAATGTTTATGGAGTTAATTACTTTCCTCCTTTTTGGCTTTCTAATCAATTTTCTTAATAACATGCGTCTGCTAAAGAAACCTTTGCGGAGGAAGTATACGGCTGATAACTGCTCTCTTGTTTCTCTATTAGTACCTGTTAGAAATGAAGAAGACTGTGTAGAAAGATGTCTTCGTTCTCTGGCCTGCCAGGATTATCCCAATCTGGAAATTATTGTGTTAGACGATCATTCCACAGATAAAACAGCCGAAATCGTTGGCAAACTTATCTTGCAGGGCCTAAAAATACAACTTGTTCGCGGAGATGTTTTGCCAGCGGGATGGACCGGGAAGAATTTTGCCTGTCACCAATTGGCTCGTAAAGCTAAAGGAGATTGGTTACTGTTTACTGATGCTGATACAATTCATTCCCCTTATACGGTCAGTTCCGTATTAGCTGTGGCAAAAAATGAGCAGGCAGATCTGGTTTCTCTTCTTCCAAGAATTGATTGCGGTTCTGAAGCCGAAAAAATTTTTATGCCTCTTGTTCACTTCGCTTTTACAGTATTTTTGCCTCTTGGTTTGATAAGAAAATCTCGCTTGTCAATGGCTCTGGGACCTTTTATGTTATTCAACAAAAAGTTTTATGAATCTATTGGCGGGCATGAAGCCATTCACTCTGAAGTTGTTGATGATCTCTGTCTTGCCAAGTCTGTAAGAGTTCATGGCGGAAGAATTGGTTTTCTTGATGGATCGGGTTTTGTGAGAGTTCGGTTTTATCGAAATTGGCGAGAGATCTGGAATGGTTTTACTAAAAATTCATTTGGTGCCTTTAAGTATTCGATTCCTGCTTTTGTTGGTATTCTTGTTTTTGCCTACTTTCTGTTTTTGCAACCATATCTGGTCTTTTTTAAGGGCTTGTTTCAGGGGGTTTTTTATCAACTTGCTTGTTTGCAAATTTGTTTAATTACTTTTATTCGGCTTGTATTGGCACAAAGATTTAAAACAAGTTTCCATTCGGCAGTGCTGCACCCCGTGGCTATAATTATGGGACTTTCGATACTGACCAATTCTTTTTGGCACTGGTTACACAGAGGATCTGTGAGCTGGAAGAGTAGAACATATACCATCGTTTCTTCATAGTTCAAATAATTAATTTGAAAGGAGTATGTCATGAAAACATTTCAAAAAACGTTAATTGCTTTAGCTTTTTTTCTATTTGTTTTTGGTTATGGTTTTTCCAAAGATAATGGAATAACTCCTGAAGTCCTGAAAACTTTGGAGAATTCTGTAAATGTGAATTCTCCTCAAACGCAGGTTCTGATTAATGCTGTTTCCAAAAACGATATAAAAAAACTTGTAGAAAACAAAGAAGTCCGGGATGAATTGTTCGACAGAAATTTTTCTTTCAAGTTAAAAACAAAGGGCATAACCAATCAGAAGGGAAGTGGAAGATGTTGGCTTTTTGCAGGCCTGAATATCTTGAGATACAAAGTAACAGAGAGGCTCGGTCTCGAAAAGTTTGAACTTTCTCAGAGTTACAGTTTTTTTTATGATAAATTGGAAAAGGCAAATCTTTTTCTTGAAAAAGTAATAGAAACACGGAAGAGAAAAATAGGTGATAGAACCGTGGATTATCTTCTTAAAAATCCTATCCCGGATGGAGGTCAGTGGAACATGGTGGTTGACCTGATCAATAGGTACGGTGTAGTTCCAAAAGAAGTTATGCCGGAAACTTATCACAGCTCCAGTACGGGTGGAATTAATCGAATCCTTTCAACCCTCTTGAGGAAATATGCTGCAGAATTAAGAGAGTCCCAAAAAAGTGAAGAAGAGCTGAGAAATCAAAAGGTCGAGATGCTAAAAAATGTGTACAGGATCCTTGTTTATTCTTTTGGAAAGCCGCCAGAAGAATTTAAATGGAGATATAAAAACAAGAAGCAAAAGCTCTCTCCCTGGAAAGAATATACACCAAAGAGTTTTCTCACTGAAATTGTTAAAACCGATATTAATGACTATGTAACTTTGTATAACTGTCCTGCTAAGGAATATTACAAACTCTATTCAATATCTCTTGATAAGGACATGGTCAACAAACCTGATTTGACATTTCTTAATCTCCCAATGGAAGATTTAAAAAAACTGACAGTTAATACTCTGACCAAGGATAAAGAACCTGTGTGGTTTGGGTGTGATGTTGGAAAAGAACTCTGGTCCAAAGAGGGCATAATGGCTCCAGACGTTTACGACTATAAAGCTCTGTTTGGTATAGATTTTTCCATGACAAAAAAACAGCGGATTCTATACAAACACTCTGTTCCAACACATGCGATGGTTTTCACGGGCGTCGATCTTGATGGGGGTAGCAAACCCATAAAATGGCTTGTGGAAAACAGTTGGGGAGAAAAAGCTGGTAAGA
>CAZPNF010000004.1:12827-13416 GCA_964587715.1 uncultured bacterium
ATCTATACGAAGTGGTTATTCCCGGAAAGAAGCTTTCTCAGGATTTGCAGAAGCTTTTGCAAGGGAAACCAATAAATCTTCCCCCCTGGGATCCGATGTATGATTTTTTCTCGCATTAAAATTTGAATAATCTTGTGGGTAAAAAAGAGAGGAGGGTACCTTTTGAGTAAAATACTTATAGCTGATGATGAAGTGTCCTTCCGCCAGTTTATCTGCGAGGTTATTGGAAGGATGGGACACGAAGTGGTTGAGGCATGTGATGGAAAAGAAGCATGGGAAAAATTTCGACAAGAGCCGATCGATCTATCTCTCATTGATGTGAACATGCCAATAATGGACGGCATTGCTTATTTAAAACATGTCAAAGCAGTTGATTCCTGCTCTGTGGTTATAATGATGACAGCTTATCCTTCGGCAGAAACTATTGTAAAGACTATCGAAGATGAAGGATATACTTATATTACAAAACCTTTTAAGGTAGAACAAATTGAGGATCTGATTCTGTGTGGGCTTGCGTTTCGCGAGAAACAGTTAAAAATGAGAAATAAATAAGCTAATATTATATCACGCCAAGACGCTAAGAACGCAA
>CAZPNF010000004.1:13426-16855 GCA_964587715.1 uncultured bacterium
TTGTATGAATCTTAGCGGGCTTTGCGGCTTTGCGTGAGTGATATACATCACACTAAGGCACCAGGAATGCAAAGATAGGCAAAGGAGGTGGTAGTATGTACTATTTAAAAGGTAAAAATCAAAAGGAAAAAATCAAAATGAATGCAAAATTTAAGTAGCTTTCTGATTCGTGAAGGATCTTAATTAACTGATGGGTATTCAATTTTATAGACAAGGAGGAAATAATTATGAAAAAGATGAATTCTGTTTTGTTTGGAATGCGGTCTCTTTTTTTAGGACTGCTCTTCAGCTTGATTTTGGTGGGCAGTCTCAGTGCCCAGATATCACTGGTTTCTTCTGTTCCAGTTGACGGAGCTACATCCGTGGATACGGCAGCTACTTTGAGTCTCGCGTTTGATCAACCCATTGATGTTACTGCCAGTTTTGACGCACAGGTTGCGGAAGAAGGGTTCTTCCTTGGGTTGGGGTTTTATCCTGTTGGGAAATATGGTGAGCCTGATTCTGTTACTTTCAGTTTAGATTTTACGACAGTCTATTTTCACAATCTTCACCTTTTGCCTGACACGAAGTATTTACTTATGCTTACAGGTGCTAAAAGTACAACCGGAGATTCTCTGGACAAGCCCTACGTTATTAATTTTACGACAGGGACTTCGTTGCCAACGAATACGGTCTCGGGCACGGTTGCTTATGCTGGTGGCGATCCAACAAACACTATAGTGGCACTTTTAGGGTTAGAGATGGGAGAAGAGGGACCAGACTTTCTGGCATCAACAGTTGTCTCTTCGGCTAATGGGTTATATACTATTCCTTATGTAGAAACAGGGGATTATCTTGGTGCTGCCATACTGGATGCCGACCGCGATGGGAATCTTGACCCTGCAACAGATCCTCTGGGCTGGTACGATGCAGATCTTAATGATGTTCCTGACACCCTAAAAGTGGCGGGAAGTATGAGTGGAGTGAACATTGTGATGGGGGCTCTGGTACCTCAGACAGCGCAGGGGCTTCTTACTGATGTGGGTGCTATGGTTAAATCAGTCGCTTCCGACGCTGAATTAGTAGTTATCATGGGGGATGAGTTGAACCTCGATGGAAAGGCAGTTGAATGGAATTACATATACTTCTCTAACAGCACAAATAAACTCTACATTGTTTCTACTCTTGGAACGACTATTCTGAGTATGTTTGAGGAAGAAACCCAAGGTCAGATGGATTCTCTTCCTGCCAACTGGATAGACAGCGATTCTGCACTCACAATAGCTGAAGCAAATGGTGGAAGTAGCTTCAGGACGACTTACCCAGATGCAGAAATCAGCGCTGTACTTTCCCCTGCTTCAATAGCAGAAGTGTTTTCAGTTGATAAGTCAAGTTACTCCAGAGGTAAGCTGTGTTGGAAGTTGAACCCCAAAAACCTTATGAAAACAGGATCATTCCTTCAAGGTCAGGCTTTATGGGGGATTGAGTACAATTCAGATACCGCAGGAGAAAACACTACTATCTATCTGGATGCTGTAACTGGTGATTTAGTCACAGGTGTCGAATCGGAGAAAGTTGGTACGGGTGCACCTTCTTCCTTTGAACTCCAGCAGAATTATCCAAATCCTTTCAATCCTAGAACTGCTATTCGATACGGTGTGTCAAGAAGGGATCATATCCAGTTAAGGGTTCTGGACATTCTGGGGCGACAGGTTGCTATTCTTGTAAATGAGACTAAAAATGCAGGATTCTATTCTGTAACATGGGATGGAAAAGATGTTAACGGTAAGGGAGTTACAAGTGGAATCTATTTCTATGAGCTCAGGGCAGGTTCTTTCAGACAGGTACGTAGGATGCTACTTCTCAAGTAGATACTTCTTGAAAGTAAAACAGGGGGCAGGCCTCTCAGTCTGTCCCCGATTTTTCATATAGTTCAGAATTCAAAAGGAGGTGAAATGAATTCCACAGAACTCGTAGATTTGTTTCGAGAGGGTTTTTTCCTTCCCGATCTGGTCTCAGATAGCAAAGCAAAAGTACTTGAAGAACTGGTACAGGTACTTGTTGATGCCGGCATGGTTAAAAGTAAAAGTCTTGTTTTAGAGACTTTGAACCAAAGGGAAACTCTGGGTAGTACTGGCATTGGTAAGGGTGTGGCCATACCCCATTCCAGAACATTGGCTGTTTCACAAATTCATATTGTTGTTGGTATATCCAAGAAAGGGATTAATTATGATGCTATAGATAAGAAAAAAGTTCATCTTTTTTTTCTTATCCTTGCACCCCCTCAGGAAGATGTAAACCACTATCTTCCAGTTTTGGGAAAAATAGTGGAGATGATGAGGGATTCAAAAATACGCCGTTCACTGATGAAAGTTAAAGATTTTTCTTCGTTTTTGAATGTTATTCAGGGAGGATGATTTCCATGGTTCGTACTCAACTGGAGCTTCTTGTACTCTATCAGGACATTAATTTGATGTTGCGAGAAGCAGAGGAGGAAAAAGAAAAAGATATGGGTTTTTCCATGGAGGGGAAGGAAAAGTTAGAGAAAGCACGGGACGAACTGGCAAAGAGCATTGAGCCGCGTTTCCTGAGAATTTATCAGCGGTTAAGCACCCGTTATAAACGTTCAATTGTACCTGTTCAAAACAATACCTGTCTCGGTTGTTTTGCAAAGTTACCAACTTCTTATACTGCCAAGGGTAGAAATGATCAAGCCATACTTACCTGTGAGCAGTGTGGACGAATCTTGTACTGGATTGAATAAGGCTAAAACCTGAATTTTTGATAAAGAGTAAATCCAGAAGCGTAGAGACACATAATTATGCATCTCTACTATTTCCCCGGGCGTTACAGAGATAAGCTATCGTTCAAACCCCGGTTGTTAAGCGTTAGCGAGACACCTGGTGTTTGGAAAGGAATAATTTCCGCAACCATCACCCGAAACCCAGGGCCAGATCCCCTGCGGGAGATAGAGAGGTAAGAAAGCGCAAGGTAAAACGTTGGCTATTTTTGGGTTATTCCACCCCCCAGATTCTTCGCTCGTCCCGATTTCATCGGAACTCACTCAGAACGACAGTTTTTTAAAAGCCGATTTGTCTATCAGCTTACTCGTTGTTGTTCTGAATCCTGTCCCGGCGGATTAAAAACGATATTGTCACCTGAAGGGAAAGCAAAGACAATGTAAGCACGACTCGTGAGAGATCTCATCTGAGAAACTGGACACATGTGTAATTTTTGCTTTCTCAAAGTTAAAGCTTCATTTCATATATTCTGTATGTTTTGTAAATGCGTCCTCCTAACGTCTCGGCAGAGCGATTCATCATTTTGTTGTTTTCAAGAATCCAGGACATCTCACCTCTCCAGTATCCCTTTTTTACTGCATTTCTCCAGGTGTCAAAATAAAAAATAGCGTCAATTCCCCGTTTCTGATATTTGTGTATAACTCCCATG
>CAZPNF010000005.1:0-269 GCA_964587715.1 uncultured bacterium
TGAATATTTTGATTGGCATTGCATAAATAAGATTACAAGTGACTCTGCGGGAATTAAGATAAAACAAAATAAAATAATATTTGTAAAATCAGATCACAATATTGAAGAGCAAAATCCTTTGTATTCTCACTTTATTCAGTTAGTCGATATTTTAATTGGGAGCGTAACTTATTGTATTGATTATACAAATCCTCGAAATTTAGGTCAGAGAAAAGTTTCTGAAATTATTTTACCTTTGGTGGATAGAATTATAAATAATCCATATAACA
>CAZPNF010000005.1:279-15721 GCA_964587715.1 uncultured bacterium
AAAAATAGCAGTTTAGGTTATTTTAGAAAATATGACATTGATTTTTTTCCATCACAAAAAATAGTTGATAATGATTTCCAATTTTCAAAAAGTACGATGTATAAATGTAGATCATTAGAACTGAAAAAAGAAATGACTAATCAAATTGAATTGCAATTTTAATAATAGTAATCATATGTAAAATAATATTTGGCACACGAAAGGAACAAAATGACCGAGCTCATCTGGGACGGTAAATACAACAAAGAAGGAAAAAAGAACAGCCCTGTTCGGATAGCACTACCGTTTCAAACCATTGAAACGGTAAATGAATCGTCGCAGGACAGGCAGCGAACACTAGCTATGTTTGCACAAGGCAGACCGACCGAGTGGCGTAACCGACTGATTTGGGGTGATAAAAAATATGTGCTGCCCAGCCTGTTACCTGAGGTTGCTGGTAAAGTAAAAATGATTTATA
Source organism: uncultured bacterium (assembly GCA_964587715.1). Classification (GTDB taxonomy): domain Bacteria; phylum Zhuqueibacterota; class QNDG01; order QNDG01; family DSAB01; genus CAYYPT01. Next base: position 737 of record CAZPNF010000005.1, read on the forward strand.
TAGATCCTCCTTTTTTTACAGGTACTGATCAAATCTTAACAATAAAAATACACAATTCAGATGAGTTTATTGAGAAGGAACCATCTATTGTTGAAGAAGCTGCATATAGAAATGTTTGGCGGGCAGGCAGCGATTCTTTTATGGCTTGGATGTATGATACATTAATTTTATTAAGAGAATTACTTAAAGAAGATGGTGCTATTTTTATAAGATTTGATCAGTATTGGTCTCATTATGTCAAGATTATTGCAGATGAAGTTTTTGGTAAAAATAATTTTCAGAATGAAATAACATTAAAACGAATTTATAAGAACTTAACATTGCAAGGGAAAAGAAGTCTGCAAATTGCTACCGATTCTTTGTTTCTATTTTTTAAAACAGATAAAAGTAATTTCCATGAAATAGAAGGAACTTTGGATGCAATTAGACCTGGTTATTGGAGAAAAATTGATGACTCTTCAGGTGTAAGGAATCCACCTGAAAGAATTATTTTTGGAAAAACATATTATCCTCCACAAGGTAAGCATTTTAAATTCGGACAACCTAAAATAGATATTATGGCAAAAGAAGGGAAAATAAGAATAAATAGTAAAGGGCGTCCTGAATATTGGGTAGAACCTTCTAATAAAAAACCACTAACTTCAAACTGGACAGATATTTCAGGATATTCATTTACAACAGGGTACCCAACTGAAAATTCAGAAGATGTTCTTGATAGGGCAATAAGACTTTGCTCGCAAGAAAATGATATTATTTTAGATTGTTTTGCTGGTTCAGGAACCACAGCAGCGGTTGCTGAAAAACTTAAACGACGGTGGATAGCCTGTGATATTGGCAGGTTTTCAATCCACACTATTAGGAAACGTCTTTTAGAAATTCCCAACGTAAAACCCTTTGTCGTCCAGAATCTTGGTAAATACGAACGCCAGCAATGGATGGGCACAGAATTTCAGGATGTTAAGGAAAGAGCGTTAATTGATCAACGGTATCGTCATTTTATTATCCAGCTTTACCAGGGCGTAACGCTTACAGGTTATAGCTGGCTGCACGGTATCAAGGCAGGACGCATGATTCACGTGGGTTCAGTTGATGCGCCTGTTTCCATTGGCGATGTAAAAAATATTGTTCAGGAATTCTGGAAATCTGTTGGTAAAACAGAAGATATTGAAACCAACGGCCTAGATATTTTGGGCTGGGAATTTGCATTCGAACTCAATGAAACTGCCAAACAATTTGCCGCTGCAAATAATGTTGACCTTAAATTCAAAAAAATTCCCACTGAAGTTTTAGAGAAAAAAGTAGTCGAGCAAGGTGATATTAAGTTTTATGAATTGGCGTCACTTTCAGTCGATACTAAAATTGAAGGACAAAAACTTACTATTAAATTATCCGATTTTATCGTTCCACCAGACGATGTTCCTGAAGATGTGCGAACGAGCATCACTCACTGGCAGCAGTGGGTAGATTACTGGGCAGTGGACTGGAATTTTAGAGACGATACTTTTCATAACGAATGGCAAAGTTACCGTACCAAAAAAGACCCGAACATCAACTTGAAAATTACCCATAAATACGACAAAAAGGGGAAATATCAAGTTGTAATCAAAGTTATTGATATATTGGGGAATGACACGACAAAGATGATTGAAGTGGAAATATATTAAAAGATGAGGGACTAAAGCCCAATTGCTTGGTATTCCTTATTTCTCCGCCTTGAAAGGCGGAGTTAGTTAGTATTGAAAGGCAGAGTTTGTCACCCTGATGTGGGGTATGTAGCTTGAAAGCTGAACGTACGATTGAACGCCGCTCTTTAGAGCGGTGATTGGATAAGCAAAAAAAATGACAGGCTTTAGCCCAATACAATTGGATTAAATAAAAAAACAAGAGAGAGCCAATGGCATACATCAGAATCTGGGTCCATTGTGTCTGGGGTACCAAAAACAGAATGCCCTTTTTAAATAAGGAAAACAAATGGAAAATTATCGATCACATAAAACAAAATGCCAAAGGAAAAAATATTTATATTGATTTTATAAACGGAAACAAAGAACACTTACATTGCATCATTTCTTTGAATCAGGATCAAAATATATCGAAAGTGATGCAATTGATTAAAGGTGAGTCATCTTTTTGGATCAATAAAAGCAAAATAACAAAAACTAAATTTGAATGGGCGGATGAATATTTTGCCGTATCAATAAGTGAATCCGACATAAACAAAGTTCGTGATTATATAAAAAATCAGGAAGAACATCATAGGCTAAAGACGTGGGAAGAGGAATGTAACGAGTTTATGAAAAAGTATGGATTTAAAAAGATGAAGGGCTAAAGCCCAGCTCTTTTTTTTATCTTTTTTTTCTCCGCTCTGAAGGACGGAGTTAGTCAGTCTGTAGATGGTATCAGTAACTTGCTATCTAAGCGAAAAGTTGACTAACTAACGCCACTTTGTAGAGCGTTAAATTTAAAAAGATGAAGGGCTAAAGCCCCGGCTCTTTTTGCTGACCATTTGTATCTCCGCCCTGAAGGGCAGAGTTAGTCAGCCTGCAGAACGAGTATCGGTAGCATGAAAACCGAATGAAAAGTTGACTAACGCCGCTCTTTAGAGCGGTGAATGGATAAACCATAAGAGGATCGGGCTTTAGCCCTTCAACTAAAATTATCTATCGAGATTTGACCATGCCACAAAAAAAGAAAGACACATCACAACCCAATTTGTTCAATATAAGAGAACGTCTTTCAACTGCGCCCTGCGTACCAGCTATCCGCAACGCAGTGGAAGCTTGGCGGGAAGGCGGATATAAAGGCGTTACTAAAACGACAAGAGAACTTTTAAATTATTGGTTTTTCACCGATCACAAGCTACCCAACGGTTCGGTGTTTAGTTACTATCTTTCTCAACGTGAAGCAATTGAAACGTTAATTTATGTTTACGAAGTCGAAAAGATACGCAGCCGAAAACAGTTATTGGAAAAATTCGCAATTTCTGGAGCTGAGCTACGTTTGCCGCATCATGATGATTTCGCTCGCTTTTGTATAAAAATGGCAACAGGCAGCGGCAAAACCAAAGTTATGTCTTTAGCTATTGCCTGGCAATACTTTAATGCTGTCAGAGAAAATGATGAAGAATTTGCAAAAACTTTTCTCATTATTGCGCCCAATGTGATCGTATTTGAACGACTGAAAATAGATTTTGAGAGCGGTATTATTTTTCGCACTGATCCGCTCTATCCCAAACATTTTGAATTATTTTGGGATATGGAATTTTACATGCGTGGGGATTCAGAGCGAGTGAGCAGTCAGGGTGCAGTGTATCTGACAAATATTCAACAATTTTATGAGCGGATTGGCGTTTTCAACAATGATGAACCCGAAGAAATTACAGCAGTATTGGGAGATAAACCGCAAACGAAAAAAATGGAAATCACTGATTTTGATGAACGGATTACCAGGCGAGATGGGTTGCTGCTCGTTCTAAACGATGAAGCCCATCACACACACGATGAGAAAAACGAATGGAATAATGTTATCCGTCGGATTCATGGCAACAGACCGTTATCAGCGCAATTGGATTTTTCTGCTACGCCACGCTATTCAAAAGGTACTTTATTTGCCTGGACAGTTTCGGACTATCCGTTAAAACAGGCGATTATTGATGGCGTTGTCAAGCGACCACTCAAAGGAATTTCTCGAGTCGAAGAAGCCAAATCAGACCTTGCCACCGTCCGCTATGAAGCTTTTTTAATTTCGGGCGTTGAACGCTGGAAAGAATATTTTGAACAATTAGAACCATTAAAAAGAAAACCAGTTTTATTCATCATGATGAACAGTACCAAAGAAGCAGATGAAATAGCTGACTGGTTGAGAACAAAGTATCCGTCACATTTTGCTGGAGACAAAACATTGGTGATTCACACAGATAAAAAAGGTGAAGTTTCAAAAAAAGATTTGGATGTAGCCAGAAAAACTGCAAGAGAAGTTGATCTTCCAGAATCGCCTGTGAATGCAATAGTCAGTGTTTTAATGCTTCGAGAAGGCTGGGACGTGAAGAATGTTACCGTTGTCGTTGGCTTGCGACCTTACACAGCAAAAGCGAATATTCTTCCCGAACAGACAATTGGTCGTGGTTTAAGACTGATGTTCCGTGATATTTCAGGCGAATCATACCGGGAACGAGTTGATATTATTGGCAACAAAGCCTTTTTGAACTTTGTGGAAGATTTGGAAAAACTGGAAGATTTGAAATTTGAAACGTTTGAGATTGGCAAAGACAAATTAAAAATTTACACTATCATTCCAGTTGAAGATAAAAAATATGCGGATATTGGTATTCCTGATTTATCCCCATCTCTTGTTCGTAAAAAATCACTTGCATCGGAAATTGCCGGAATTAATGTTATGAATTTTAATATCAATCCGCTTCCTTTAGTAGAAAAACAGGAAGAAATTAAAACGTTCATTTACGAAGGCATTGATATATTAACAAAAGAGAAATTATTGGAACGGCAGTATGAAATTTCACCAGCACAAACACCCGAAGAAGTCATTGGATATTATGCCCGTCGCATTGCACAAAATTTAAAATTGCCGTCTCAATTTGCAACCTTAGCGCCAAAGATACGAGAATTCTTTCAAAAAAAAGCGTTTGGCAAAACTGTTAATTTATATGAGCCATTAGTCATAAAAGCAATGAGCACTAATGTTGCCAATTATGTTGTTTGTAAAGAATTTGAAAAGACATTGCGGAACGTGATTGTTCAGGAAACAAAACCTGAACTTTTAGCTCCCAATAGGATGCTTTCAACAACTCTGCCTTATCCTTTTTCAAGAAAACTGTATGAATCGAAAAAGACTATTTTTAACTATGTTGCTTGTGATAATGAATTTGAATTGAATTTTACTAAATTTTTGCATCGCTCGGAAGACGTTATTTCGTTTTCAAAATTGCCACAACAATTTGGCTTTTCAATTCAATACACTGATACACGAGCTAATATAAGACACTACTTTCCTGATTTTGTCGTTAAGATTTCAGAGAATGAATTTTGGCTTGTTGAAACAAAAGGGCGAGAAGATGTGGAAGTTGCTCTAAAAGATCAGGCAGCCCAAAATTGGTGTGAAAACGCAACAAAATTAACTAAAGTAAATTGGCAATATATAAAAGCAAAACAGAACGAATTTGAAAAACTGCATCCAAATAATTTTCAGGAGTTATGTATTGCACTGGCACGGTCAGGTTTAGAATCAGAGTGACTCATCTAAATTTAACGTTCAGTGCGTCGAGTATCGCAAGGCATTCGGGCTTGTCAAATATACCATAATTCTGATGGTGTAGTTAAGTTCATTTTTTGTTCTGCAGGAGTAGAGCCCCTGCGGAAAAAATACTACCTTAACACACACCCGGTGTTCCGCATGGAGCGGAACAACAGGGGTGAAAAAACCTTTAGAAGTGTGTGGTTTTCAAAACAATATCTCCAGTTTTGACTCCTAAATGGCGGGCAATAACGGGACATTTGGCTTTAAGGAGGAAGAAAATAGGTCTTTTCTCATCTGAAAGTGTTTCATAATTTCCCTGCCCCTTGCTGATTATTAATCTGGCTTTCTGATAATGGGAAAGGAATTCCTCAGCGCAGAATCTCAAAATAGTTCCTGGAGCTCCAGAACCATTTGTTATAACTCTGGCTATTTTGTTGATTCCAACTTTCTCTGCATCTTCCACTGTTACATCATTGATGATCGGTTCTCCCCGGACAACATAAACAGTGGGTTTTTTAATCGTCTCTATAAGAAGTTTGTCGAATACAATTTCTCCTGCATTGTCGCCTAGGTAGAGGACTTCTTCTGTTTCCTCCAGAGCTTTTTTGAACTCTTCGTAATCAAAAAGAGCAAAAGGTCTGGTTCTGATTTCTTCAAGTTCTCTGTCAAAGTCAAAATTGCTTGTTGGACCGAAGTCTATCACGTTTCCAGCGATTGCAAATCGTATTGCTAACAGAAGCGGATCTTCTGCACATTCAACTTCTTCCCTGAGAACCTGGTACAGCGAAAGAGCTTTTTTGTTATAAATATCTTTTAAATGTCGGTAAGGGTCTGTATGATTCGCAGCTTTCTTTACAGCATCATGGATTATGATTCCCATTTCTGGAGGAGTAGCATCCATAGGAAATTCTGGAATCTTCCTTGCCACGGCGTCGAGTACGGCTTTTTGTTTGGTTTCATCATTGGTAACCATCTGGGCTGCTTCCAGTGCCTGACGGAAAAAACAGGGTATGCATTCAAGATAAGTTCTCATGATTCCTCAAATTTTTCAGATAAGAGTAGGAATATAAATAGCTTTTCACTGCTTCCACCCAGTAGAGATCATCGGTTTCTATGATTTCCTTGCTCTTAAACCCTACCTTATTAAGAAGTGGAACCATATCCTGAGCTTCTGGCAGGACGTCATGGGAGACTATTCCATCCAGAGAGGCATGAAATTCATTCAGACGGAAACTGTTGCATGTGTGAAAAATCAGCAATTTTCCACCGGGTCGGAGGACACGGTACATTTCTCTAAGAGCTAAAAGAAGATGATGAAGGTGGGGAAATGTTGAGAAACAAATTACTTTATCAAAAGATGATTCTTTGAACGACAGAACGCATGCATCACTGCAGGTAAAATATGCACCTTTGCCATTGAGTATATATTTTGCCTGTTCCAGCATCCTGTCCGAGATATCCTCTGCTACGACTATTCCTTCTTGACCTACAATATCTATTAGATGCGAAGTAAGTCTCCCTGTACCAGCACCAACGTCAAGCACACGATCTCCCGGGGAAATACCAAAGCGAAGCAGATAATTTCGTAAAGGTAGAGGTTCATCCGAAATTTTTGCGTTCCATTCTGGGGCTATCTGATTGAAGTATTCTCTATGTCCCCTGTACATAGTGTTTCCTCGATCTAAATAAGACTTCGTGTTTGATCTTTTTCAAAACTATGGGGATCAGGATAAGCATTGTAATTATTCCGGGAATTCCCTTTACTACTGAGACTATGGAAATGAGTTTTGGGGGCAGTCCGAAAATTGGTCCCAGAACTCCTGCAAAAAGATAAAGCACAATGCGTGAAACTGCCATCCCAGTTAAAAGCAGCCAGAATGTTCCCCAGCGTGTTCGCTGGTAAAAGAATCCAATTGTTCCTGCAAGTGTGGTGAGTTCTGCCATCATTATGTAGAGAATCGGGGGTGAGATTGGCGGCATTCCAGTGAGTAGTGTTAATAGACCTACTGCAATGGCATAGGAAACAGGCAGAAAAAAACCACACGCTGCTACAGGCCAGAACATAGGCAGAAAAATGCTCCCCAAGCCTACTCCGTGGAACAGCATCGGAATAAGCACCCCGAGTGCCATAAACATGGCACTCAGGGTTAAGTTTTGAGTTCGTAAATTCATTAGTAACGCATAGCTAAGCTTCACCTCAAACCGACGAGAAGTACACAAATGATTTTTTTGTGTAATTAAAGTCTGGAAATTAAACATCGAAGATCAAATATTAAAATTACATATATTAAAAACTTGATTCAAAATTAAAGTTGTATGTTTTATAAAAGGTCTAAAGACTATACTTCATATCTACAGAGAAATTACGTCCAGGCATGGGATAACCATACATGGACTGATACCTGGAATCAAATACATTTTTTGCTTTTATTCTTAAGCTAATTAATTTTAATATTCTTAATTGTAGAGTTAAGTTTAAGAGTGTATAATTACCCATGGGCTTTTGCCTGAAATCAGCACCGTATAAATCTCTGATGTAGGATAGATCGCCAGATAGCTGGATAAATCTGAACCGATATGAAATATAAGCAGCAAGTTTTTTGCCCGGGGCATTTAGCGTTTCATTACCAAGATCCAATTTTGACCACGATGTGGAAAACTCCAGATAGTCAGAAGGCAGCCAGTTGAGTATTAATTCATAGCCTGTGTGGGTAAATTTGCCTGAGTTTTTCCATTTAACATTTGGCCATGTCCCTGCCATGCGGATAAGATTGTTTCCTTTAGCCTTGAAGAGGGTAGACTCAAGCTTGAGCCGAGAGCCGAACTGCTGAGTAAATCCTATTTCATAATTCCACAGCCGTTCAGGTTGGAGGTCTGCGTTTTGGGGTGGGAAGAAGTAGAGCTCGCGGATGGACGGGCTGCGGAACCCTTTTGCTACAGATAACCGGAGAGATGTTGTTCTACTCGCATGAGCCACCAGGCCAATTTTTGGTACGGTTTCGTATCCGAACAGTTCGTGGTGCTCCAAACGGAACCCTGCTGAGGCGATAAAACGTTCCAGAAACAGTTGCTGAGTGTGGATGTAGGGTGCATATTCGGTGATGAAGAATTCTCCGAAATCGGTGAAGTCATCGACCGCATCGCCTCCGTACCATTTATAATCAAACCCAATTGTGGTAGTATTGCCCTTGAACGGGTTGATGTTTTGATATGCCATGATTCCAAGCATCCGATCGTGGGAACGCCAGCCGTTCTCAGAGAATTTAGAGAATTTATGGTGCCCGAAGTTGGAATGAAACTTGAGGTTGGTTTCACCAAAACGGCTATTGTGCGTGAGCGTGAGATCGCCGCCGTACCGGGTCATGTTGAACCAGTGATCTGTGGAAGGATCGGTTTCCGGACCAGGGTCGTTCACATCGATGTTGGCTAAGCTGCCGTTCAGTTTCAGCGTGGTATTTCTCCCTAAAGTATATCCGACGTGGGTCGTGAAGTGATTAGCCTTGTATTTGGAGTTGGCATCGTCTCTATGGCCGTCGGTTTTTCGAGTCGCTGCGGTCAGGACGTATTCGAAATTACCCATTTTTCCGCTGTGGGTGGCGCTGATTTTCTTGGTATTGAATGATCCGTATCCACCGTTGATGGTGGTTTGGAATCCTTCTTCGGTCCTTTTCTTGGAAACGATGTTGATCACACCACCCATGGCGTTTGTGCCGTAGAGAAAGGAAGCCGGTCCACGGAGAACCTCGATCTTTTCCACACCGTCAAGCATGAATTCGTCAGGAACAGTGCATCCCATCAGTCCCATAAAGTCAGGTCTGCCGTCTCTCAGCATAAGAACATGTGTGGTAGCGCCGCCTCCAAGCCCTCTTATGGAAATCTTCCCGGCTGAATTGCCAGTTGCTCCGTAACCCATAACACCCCATTCAGTAACGTAGAGATCAGGTACGTAAGTTTTAACTACTTCCAGAACAGAATAGGCAGCAGTACGTTGAATCATATTACTGTCTATGAGAGTTACACTGGCAGCTAAATCTCTCTGGGCTCCTGCTATTTTTGTGGCTGTTACCACAACAGGATTGAAATAGTATTTGACTTTTATAGAGTCGGATTTAGCAGTGTTAGTTTCACCAGCATAAGAGCTTATTCCCAGTGTCAGGAATCCGCAAACAACACAGAGATACTTTATTCCTTTCATTTTCTCCTCTTTGAAGAATAGTAAAAGTGTGATGAGTTGTTAAAAGATATGTATTTGATGTTACGAATTTTAGAATCGTAACACCACATAATATAAAGAAAAGCCCCCTCTTTGTCAAGCAGTTTTTGGACATTAGTGCAAAGAAGTTTCGGAAATTCTGTTTTTCTCAAGTCCTGCCTTCTGGCGGATGAAGAATCTGGGGTAAGGGAAAGAAACTGAATTCAAAGTAAAGGAATGAAAGGCTTACGCCTTAAATCCGGGAAAATCTAGCGGAGTTAATCCGTAAGGATTTTATGAGAAGTGACGACTAACAAAACATTTTTTGGGTGTGATCAATTCAAGCCCTGGGGAAATGGGTAGATGAGAGCCCTCGCTCTCATCTTCTTTAAAGGATTAGATATGTACTTTTCTTTTATCCCGATAGAATCCCGATTTCATCGGGATAAAATCGGGATTCTAGAAAGAAAAGTACTCCCGAAGAACGGGATCAAGTAATAATATAATAGAGATTGAGAAAAAGTACTACAGGTTTCTTCCTGTCGAAGTCATTACCAACTTGCCGTGTTTTACGCCTTTAGTGCTTATCAGTTCATCGGCGATTTTTCTGATTTCTTTTGCCATTCCTTTAACTGCCATAACCTCTAAGCAGTTGTGTTCATCAAGATGTACGTGCATTGTGGAGATGATAGACTTGTGGTGCTGGTGTTGATGTTCTATTAAATTTTCCGTGAGATCATGTTTGTGATGGTTATAAACAATGGTGATGGTTCCTACAGTTTCTGTACCTGCTTCTTCCCATTCTTCTTTTACAAGTCTTTCTCTGACCAGGTCTCTGAACGCCTCAGACCTGTTGGAATAGCCGTGTTTAACAATCAAGTGATCGAAACGCTCCAATAATTTGCTGTCCATCGAAATACTAAATCGAGTGATTTCACTCATGGTTAATCTCCTTCTATGTTAATATATATTGGATTGGTAATACAAAAAAATGTTTCACCGTTGTTTTGTGTAGTTAGCTCCCCCCGAAGATAAGATGGATTTGTGATTTCTCCAATATCATAGTTTAAACTAAATTTGTAGTTATTGTCGAATTCCTCGATTCCTTGTAGAAGTTTTTCCTTCTTTACTGTCAAGTCGCCGAGCCAGATTTTACATGATATAAAACTGCCAAACTCTTCAGTTGATAATCCGCTTACAGTAAGTGTAAATTTGTTTCCCTCAATTTTATCCCCGATAATTGCTCTTTTACCTTTTTCGTTTTTAATTTCGATAGTCATGGCAGGACCTGTAGTGATGTAGCTCTGCCCGCTGCGCAGAGCTTTGATGATTTTTTCTCTGTCTGGTTTTCCATTGACAAAAACAGCGGTCCTTACTCTGCCGAAAAGGTGTACTGACAGCTCTTCTAGATAGAGAAATGGAAGTCCGAGCTGGCGGTAGCGATTGAATGATCCGTGGGCATCATTTCCTGCAGCGATGGAGAGTTTCTCTCCGTCGAGAAGAAGCTCTTGCCATTTCCTGAAGCCTCGTCTAAAAAACAAATCGTCCGAACCATTAAGTATCTGGAGCCCTGTTAGTTTTTTGTGCCGATAATCAGAATCAGTCCATTTCCCTCTTCTGAGAAAAATCCACTGGACAGGTGGAAACGGTACCTCAGGATGGGCAGCAAAGGCAAGAGCATTTTTTTCTAAGTTGTCTAAAATTTCTTTCAGAGTATGTTCAGGTGAGGTTTTGAACCAGTGCTCAGCACTGTCGCCAGAACCGTGAAAAAAATGTTTGTTATTAAGAAGGAGCAAGTGGATATTTTTCCCTTTTGAATTTCCGCAGGAAACCTCCTCACCCGGGATAAAAATAAAATTCTCCTTCTTCTCAACTTTATTAACTGTTCTGTGAAGACGATCCCATTTGGCAAGATTGGGATCATTGTGAAGATAACTGTCTTCCATATCATCAAGATCATAAGAATGGTCAGTTACACCAACAAAAGAAATGCCCATAGCTTTGGCAATTTTAGCAGTTGCTTCTATGGGGCCACCAAATTCTACCTGGTCGTTTGTTAAGTCAGAATGATGATGGATGTCCCCGTGAAACCAGTTTTTAAATTTTGGGAAAGGTTCTCTGGCAACATGTATTTTGAGTGGGGAATGAGAACTGCCGCGATAGTTATCAGTGAAAAAAGTGTGGATTTTTTTCTTCCCTTTGCGCTGCGTCTCCAGAGGAATTTTAATCTGTAATGTTCCGCAAAAATTCTCTCTTGGTTTAACTTCTATAACTTTGAACCACCAGGGTTCTTCTATTTGAAAAGTTTTTTCTGTGAGTAAGATTGAATCACCTGTGTTGTCAGAATAGTTGATTTCTGCACGAATTGGATAGAGAATAATTGGAAAGCGGTGGGCGTCCTTCACAAGAATCAATATCGGAATTTTCTTGCCGGGTTCAACACGGAATGGTGCGTCAGTAAGAATTTCTGGCCAGCGTCTGTACACCAGACTCAATCCTTTAAAAGTATAGTGAATTTCAGCGTAGAGAGCCGGGAAGATCGGGAAAAAGTCGATGAGTTTCTCCATGATGTTTTTTCTTTCCTTTTTCTAAGATAGTTTCTATTGGTGCTCTGAAGTATTTCTCCGCAGTATATTTTACTTTTGAAAGCTGGCTTAGAAGAAAATAATTGTCAACTCCGTATGTAAATGAAGGATCAAAGTAACAGCTTATTGTGCAACCTTCGCAAAAGGAGAACCGGCCTTCCATCCTTTTAAAGTATTTAACGATTTTGCTTTGATGAACTTTTAGTAAATTATCATTTATTGGGATTTTCTTAACAGCTTTGTGATAACATGGTAAAAGAAGATAGTTATCCGGCGATATAACAATGGTGGTGGTTACAGCTCTGCAGCGAGGATGATTTGTTGGATTACCCCCTTTTTTCATGAAGCGGATAATTCCCCGGTTTACGTAAACATAAGGTTCAGAAGCAAAAGAAAAAATTAAATCGAGTGTCTTCTTGTGGATACTAGGATTATCAAAATAGGAGAAAACAGGATTTACCAGGAGGATTCGATGCAGCTGTTTGGCAATTTTTGCCATCTCCGGAAGATGTTTTACATTTTCATCTGTTACTGTAAAAAGAATGTCAGGTTTTTCACCCAGTGTTTCGGCAATGTAAAAACTTTTTACCACACTGTCGAAACAGGGAACTCCCCGGATACGATCGTGTTCATTTTTGATTGGAGAGTCCAGTGAAAAGTGAAGCAGGTCAATCAGGCCTGCAATCTCCTTTGCACGTTTAGGATAAAGAATACAATTTGTTGTTACTGTTGTGAAAAAGCCCAGCTTCTTTGCCGCGCGGAGAAATGCAGGAAGAACAGGATGAAGCAGAGGCTCACCGCCTGTGAAGTCAATAAATCTCACACCTATTTTTTTTAAATCTGCCAGATTTCTAAATACTTCTTCTGGTTTTGCATTTTTACCTTTTTTCTTGTAAATATCGCAGAAGATGCAGCGTGCATTGCATCTTGTGGTGATATAATAATTGCAGAGAATCGGATATGGTGTCAGGCGACTCATTACAAGTTTCTCTCTTTTCTAACGTTATAAGAAGTGGATTTCCATTGTATATTTCTGGCAAACAGGAGAATAGGGGCAAATAGTAGAGTATATCCAATGTAAAATAATTTGTATGGCAGAATGTACAGCAGTAAGTCCAGCCTCTTGAGAATTTTCAAAGGGTAGTGTAGGAAGATTATGTCCGAAACCAAAAGCATGGCAAAGAGAAAAAGTGCCGACTGAAAATTTCCTGCAATCAGGAGTATAAGAAAGAGTAGGTTAGTTAAAAATGCGGTTCCCATTAGAAAAAATCCCAGAAAACCGTGGCTGCGCCCGCCGATTGCCCATCTTTTCCGCTGAATAAAAAAATCTCTCAAGGTCTTAACCGGCCTGGTAATGACACAGTTTTTTTGATCCAGAGCAATACGGATGCGAAAGTTAGTTTTTTTATAGACATTCCTGGTTAAGGCAAAGTCTTCAATAACGTGATTTCCAACAGATTCAAATCCACCGACTGTGTCGTAGAGTTTTTTTCGTATTGAGGAATTGTTTCCAAAAATGCTCAATGGATGTCCCAGATTAGCCCATCCCGATCCAACAGCAGTGAAATAGATCCAGTCAAACGATTGAAGCCGGGAAAATAGAAGAGAATTTTCTCTTTTTCTGTCCAGAAGAAGAAAACCACCGACCATTCCTGTGGACTCATCATATTTTAAAATCGTGGATTCAACCCAGGTAGGAGGTACTGTGCAGTCAGCATCCGTAAAAAAGAGAATCTCTCCTCTGCTGGCTCTGACACCTTGAATTAGTCCGTTTACTTTACCTGTCAAGGAAGAAGGAATATTCTCGATATTAATGACCTTGGCAAATGGGGTAGAGCGCGCAAACTCTGCCATAATATCCGGGGTTTTATCAGAAGATCGGTCGTTAACCAGAATGAATTCAAGTTTATCTTTGGGATAATTAATCTGCTGTAAAGATTTAAAACATTCTTGTAAAGAGTTCTCTTCGTTTCTTGCTACGATAACAACAGAGACTGGGGGTTTGTCTTTTTTGTAATTAGAATCAGCAGGAGTTTTTCTCCTGATGCCCCATGCTGTAACAACCGAGAATGCAAAATAGAGGGCGATTAAAGAAAAAACGAGAATTGACAGGAAAGAGAGGCTCATCTGCTACTCCCGATTATTTGCTCCAATGTTTTCATCTGGTAACCGAGATGATGAAGAGAACTCAGAATGATGGGAAGTGCTTCAAGCATTGTTGGAGTGTTGGAATGGCCGTCGTGAAATAAAACAATGTCTCCTGCATGTATCTTTTCCCGGATTCTTTTTATTAGTCTTTCCGGGCTGGTTTCTTTAAAGTCATAACCAAGAAAACTCCATATTACCAGTTTATGATTGAATTCATCCATAAGTTTTTTAAAACGCAGGTCGAACTTCCCGTAAGGAGGACGGAAAAATAAAGGTTTCTTGCCCGTAATTTTTTCGATTGCATAATCTGTCTGGAGAATTTCTCTTAGGATTTTTTCTTTTTTCAAGAATATCATGGAACGGTGAGAGAAACCATGGTTCCCAATTGTGTGGCATTCTTTCTTTATCCTTTCCACAATTCCTGGGTATAGAAGTACTTTTTCTCCCAGGAGGAAAAAACTGGCCTTAGCACTGTATTGGTTCAGCAGGTCCAGGAGCATGGGTGTGTAGACAGGGTGTGGACCATCGTCGAATGTAAGGTATATTTCCTGCCCTTTTGTTGAGCCTCTCCACAAAACCCATGGGAATAAAATATGCCAGAAGCTGATTATCATTGATAGAATAATTAATGGGTATTTTTGAGAAATGCAAGTAAAAAATGTTTTTGGTAAGTTACAGGTTCACGCAAAGACGCTAAGGACGCAAAGGAAAGATAGGGATGTATAAAGCACCTTGTAAAAATCTTGGCGAGCTTTGGTACGCCAAGAGGCGTTTATATATCAGCTGGTGAAATTCCAATCCGTCAAT
>CAZPNF010000006.1:0-15624 GCA_964587715.1 uncultured bacterium
CATTTTCCGTCCGGAGACCAGCAAGGATACATCCCTTCATTTTGAGTTATCTGTTTACGATTTGAGCCATCAGAATTCATTGTGAAGATTTGGTAGTTTCCATTATTATCTATACCTTCAACCGCAATTTTTAAACCATCAGGAGAATATTCTGGCCAACCATCATACACATTAAAGGTTAAATGAGTTATTTTATTATCCGAAAGTCGTATTGTCCATAGATTGACATTACCAACGTGTTCAATCCCGGAGTCAAATACTATACAGGTCCCGTCCGGAGACCAGTCACAGCCCTGTACTGATAGCGAATCCGGTGTGAGTTGCTGTGGTGTGCCTCCTGTAGCTATAACTGCAAAAACCCGACCTGCTGTAAAAGTAATGGCGGTACCGTCTGGTGACCATGAGGGAGTCCACATCAAAGCAGAATCTTCGTGGGTAATTTGAGTAGAGACACCACCTGTGTCCGAAGTGACAAAAATATTGTCGCCACCATTTATCCATGCAATATAAGCAATCTTCTTACCATCAGGAGACCAGTCTGGACTATGTCCTTGGTCAACAATTTTTACCGGTGTTCCCACCTCAAGCCAGCTCGGCCAGCCTGGGCTGTTCTCATCCGTCAAATCAACTGCCGGGTTCTTGTTGCGTGTACATCCAGCAACGAATACCAGTAAGATTAACATAAAAAAAACTCTTCCTCTCTCCATGACTTTTTCCTCCAATTTTATCGAACCACTCAGAAGTTATAAGATGAAGCGCAAAGTGGGCTAAATCAGAATCTCTGATTGCCCCTCCATGCTACTTAAATCTATCTCAGCATGAAGGTATGTGTGATGAATTTGAAAACCATTAGAAAAACTCGCTTTTCTCTTTTAAAATGTAAAAAAAAATCAATTCTGTAAAGAGAAATTTTCGGTTATTTGATGAGCAGATTGATCGTTGGGGAAATAAGCAAAAGTGGTTTCCCCCAGCGAAACATCGGCTCACTGTTACAGAAACCACTTTACTTATCTCTCTGTAATTATCAGATAATCCGTGCCTAATATAAAAATCCTCCTTGAAGAATCTGGAGGTAGTTGGAATTTTTAATCTCACCAAGAGCTGTGGAGTGAATAAGTTGATAATCACGAACTCCCATTAGATCTCCAAACACGAACAATACACCACCTTGAATTTCGTCGTAATACCACACTTCATACGGTTTGAGCCCCGTTTCATTAGGATGAGTTTCAACGTAATTGGGCTTTCCGTAAAGAATATAAACATGTCCCCTGTCAGTCTGCCATCCCTCCTTTTTCATGGCGGTAAAGTTTTCGTTTGCAAACCAGACCCTCTTCATATACTCCTGCCGAAACTCATTCAGAATCGTCTCAGGATTAGTATCATATGCCTTCCACATAGTATAAATAAAATATCTCTTAGCCTCCAAGTTATTTATCTTTTTATAATTTTTCTTCTCTGCCGATTTAAATATGCATCCAGCATATTTCAACTCCTGATCCAGTTCCCTTCCATCCATTGAAGCGAACTCGCTTTGAAGAACCTGAAAGGCTACATCTTGAACCATAGATTGTTTTTCAACTTTGTTGTCCAGCTTAGAGACGAAGAATTTCTTAGACTTTGAGCCCAAAACCTTACCAGCAGAATCGGACAATTCAAAATGAAAAAAGTATGTACCGGAATGTAATGAACCTATGCCTATTGCACCAAATTCGACTTTGCTATCATAACATTTTGTTCTGGGCAGACGAACTGGCGACACTTGCTCAACCATTTTCCCGTTTGAATCCTCTACGTAGTAATGGATGCTGTAGTGATTTCCCGGTACGCCGGTTATGAGATGATACGATTCCAGATAGTAGTAAAGACGTTCGGTCTTCTCCCCGAAAAGCCTCGCCGGGTTAGGAATTACCATCAGGGTATTCTTATAGAAAGCGTTCCCTTTGGCCTCTGGTTTTCGCTCTATAGAAGATGCCAGTTCCACATCACTGAGGGCAACTTTGCCGGGGGAAAATGGTTCAATGGAGGCAATAAATCTAATGGAGTCAACTGAAGAAGGCTTGTTCAAATCCTGTACCTTCAGGGTCGCAGAATAGTTTCCTGGAGGGGCCAGGAGATAGACTCTGTCAAGTAAATCGACTCCAAGATTTAACTGGGCAGTATCGTCAATCGTACTTCGATTCTTCCAAGCCATCCTTGTCCAGAGTGTAGTATCCTTGTAAATGTACAACTGAAGCATCGCAAACGAGGTAAACCCACCAGAGTCGTTTTGAACATAGGTTAATTGCCTCTGATGGAGGGCGTAGTAGAACTCCCAGAAGACCTGACTCGAATCATATTTGAAAACCGCATAATCAGCCTCCAGGAGAACTTTTGACTGTCCCCACAGAAACCTTGATGTAAAAACTAATATTAGGATACCAATAAGACCTCTAAAAAACCGCCTGTGTTTCATTTTACACATCCTTTCAGGAAAAATTAGAAGAACTCATAGCAAATTGACAATTCTAACCTTATCTCAAAAAAAGGGTTGGTTTCACCTAACCCAACCCTTTGAAAATTAAAGTCGAACTTTAACAAAAAAGGGTTGGCTTCACCTAAGAGCCAACCCTTTTTTTTGCCCTCAAAATCCTCAGAACCCAAAAGTCAGAGCAAAAAACTGATTATTCCCAAAATACTCTGCAGTTCGGTAGGCATAATCTAAGGAAATGTTCACCGTCGAGGTAATGGGGTAGTTTATCCCGAAGCCGAAGGTAGGTCCGAAGAGATAGCTCTTTCCCCCCAAGATGTCCTTCTCAGCATCAAGAGCGTAGTTGTAGCCACCACGCAGGTAGAACATCTTATCGAAGTTCACCTCAACACCGCCCATTAACACATCGTTGGCGAAGTTGGAGTTGCAGAAGTTCCCCATCGCAGTGATGTCCAACTTCTCTGCCGCCGAGTAGTCGTAGGCAAGACCGATCTCAAAGAGGGACGGGAGCTCTGAGCTCTGCGTTGGAATCGCTAACTGCTTGTTCGGTGCCTGGGGTTCTGTATTGTTAATCGAAACACGATGCTCGGTACTTGTACCCCCAAACTTCATTGCAGAGCCCCAATTCCTCATGGCAACGCCCAATCGAATCCCCGTCTCCATCCTGTACTGGATACCCATGTCAAAAGCTACACCACTGGCAGACATGTCCATTATAGTTTCAGTTACAAACTTACCAGTTACACCCATAAAGATACGGTCTGTCATGGCTCTCGAGTAGGTGAGACCAAAGGTCAAGTAAGCTGGAGAGAAAGTAGCTCCCGTGCCTTCGGGTGCTTCCTCTGTGGTATAAGGGATATCCCCAAAATTGAGTGTCTTAAAACTAAACCCTATGGTGCCTATTCCTGTCTTGACACCGATTGCCGCATAATTGATACCGATGTCGGCAATGTAGGTGTTATGAGATACCATAGCCTCCACCGAGTTTGAAGTATTCGGCAAACCCGCAGGATTCCAGAAAATGGCATCAACACCAGAAACAGAAGCGAGACAGGCACCTCCAAGGGCAGTCCCGCGTGCACCCACTGGGAGCAGCAGTTCCTCGGCTGCACAGGTCCCCTTCTTTTTCTTATCCCCTGCCTGTGCCGGAAGAAACAACCCTGCAACCAGAACCAGGGTCAAGCTGAATATGATTAAGTCTCTCATTTTCATATGCTTTCTCCTTTTTTCATTCTATTCACCGGCCTGAGACCCCAGCACAATCGTTGAATCAGGTGCTGGGAAGCCTCAATGACCAAAAGACTAATAGGGAGTATGGAGAAATCTCGCCTCCCGGTTGATCACAGCAAGCTTCAGAATCTTCTCCCCGACATTGGGTATTTCAATGTAGGCGATGTACATACCACTTGCCACAGGGATATTGTCCGTATTCAGTAGATTCCATATTTCTCGCGATGTGCCGTTGGTATGCTCAATCGTCTGAATCAACGCGCCGGACAAGCTGAAGATCCGAATCGTACACTTATCTTCCGGCAAATTGATAAAGGTCACGAACTGGTCAAATGTCCTTGTCTCTGCCATGTTCATCGCAAAATATGGATTTGGAAAAACACCGATCTCATCAATCCTCGCCTTGGCGGTTTCATTTGAAGTGGATGATGCCAATCCCTCTGTCGAGAAAGTCATATTGTCGCCCTCATTAATAGGATGCCAGCAGTATATGTACATTTTGAACTCTTCATCACTGGTGTGGCTGCCACGCCGATCCGGCCAGATCGCATAAAGTACATCAGAACAGGTACCATCGTTGGTATCGTCGTACAAAGCTGCACCGTCGGCATAGTCACTGTTCATGATAAACAAGTACTCCCTACCTCCGTCAGGACAACCCGCAATAACAGGAGCAACTGGATCCCAGAACATATCACCGATTCCTTGACCCGCTCTGGCGTCTTCAACAAAGCAGAGGTTTATGCGCCGCGGATTAGCAGGATCGTCTACATCGTAGGCAGCTCCAGGAAAAGTTCCTATGCCTTGATAAGCATACCCCTGATCTCTGTGGTAAACGTACGCCTCGGTCCAGGGATGAGCTACAGGATCGGCGGTGTTGCTCGCTTCGTTCCAGAAATCAATCCGGACGTTAACGTAGTCAGCCGCCACAAGGGTACTACCAAAGAAGTTAAGTCCTATATCCAACCCACCATACATGGCAGCACCAGCCCAGTTAACACCAGTGATGTAGCGACTACCGGAGTAATCCCAGCCGCCTCTGCCCATGTTCATGTTAAGACCCCAGGCACCCGGTTCAGGTCCAATTACCTGCGGGAAGAGTCCATCAACTATAGGGTAGTCGCGGTCACCTGACATGTTGGTCATGCCATCCAGAATCACAGAGTTCTTCGTAACGTCGGTCAGTTTCCATGTGTTTGCAAAACCACTGTCCGGACCCGATGTGGCGAAGATGAAATCGATCCTGTAGTCGTCGCCCGTCACCTTCGCCGGATCAACCACCGTCACAGTGCCAGCAATGTCACCAGGGGATGCGGTCACCGGGATATTCTGCTCGGTCCCTGCACCCCAGGTTGTTTTCAACTCCGGCTTGTGGGGAACGCACGTTATCGGAACAATCATGTTCTCTAAAGACTTAGGAGTTCCCTCCGCGTTGAATGTGTAACCGGTCACAGCAAAGTAATAGTTCTTGCCGTTTACAAGTGGGGTGTTCCCCATAATCTTGTCGGTCTCGATGGTAATGGAGTACTGAAGCCCAGCATCGGTACCGAACTGGACAGGTTTTACCACCAGTGCGTCTCCCTCAGGGTCGTAGGCTTCATCCCAGATCTTTGTGATGTAGTTCACTTTGTCAAAAGTGGCGATACGTGTCCATTTGCCCGCTGCATCGCCTGCTACTGAGGGGGACTGGTAGATGTTGTACCCCTCGAACGCGTAGCCAGCATCATCCACGAGGTCTTTGGCAGTGTCGTCCCAGGAAAGAGCGATCACTTTATCCCCCTCGAACACTTCCACCTCCGGTTGGGGTGGTGGAGACCCGACAACCCAGTTGTTATCGTAGGCAAACTGGGCCACCTTGTCGTTATATTTCATGATCGAAACGGAGTTCAGATAATTCGTCCCCAGTCCAACCACGATCCCTGCAACGACCTCCATAGTGTCGCCAACTCCCAAGCAAAAGGGACCTGATGACTGACCCATCCGCATGTCCCCTGGTGGAGCTTCAGCAGATCCAAGCCAGCCTGTTCCTTTCACCGGATCTCCAGAATTGACGAACTTGGAGGACTGGCCAGTGGTGGGATCAACAAAACGCGAGCCGTCCCAGATTAATCCCCTGACATAGTTATATGCCATAGTTCCACCTATAGCTGTCTGAAGGCTTGGATCTACGTAGATATCGCTTGCGTTGATGTACTTGAAGAACGCTGTCATAGGGAGAATCTTCATGTCGGGATAGGTTCCCGATGGAAGAGACGCTGTGTCTCCAGGAGAGGGAACCATCGGCCCCTGGAAAAAGTCGCAGCCGAGAGCCGGTACCTGATACCCGTATACAGCATCGTAGGCCGCTCCGTTGTACACATAGCCTAAGCTGGCTGGTACATCACACGCCACGTAGTCATCTCCCGCTTCTCCCAGATCTGGGTCGAAGAAAATGGCAACGTAGGCACTGTCCAGGTCTACATCTCCCTTGTTGATGAACTGAAATTTCATGAACATGCAATCTCCCAGCGGGCCGGCCTGGGCGTATCCCCAAACTGTCTGCCGCACCTCGACACCGATGGGTTCCGTACACCACACAGCATTATGCGGCACAGGCGCGGCATCGTTGTACACGCAGAAGAGCATCTGATCCCCCACGACCTCTTCAGGACACCCCTGATCAATTGCAGCCTGGTCCACCACGTCGCCCTTCTCATACTTGTACACGATGTACTCCGCCTTCGTCGGGTCGTCCGGTGCACCGTTAGGAAGAATCATGCCCCCCACCATATCCGTTGAGTAGTTAGCGGCACACGCCCGCAATTTGTGGGTATCGTGGCTGAGTCCAAGCAGCCACATCCCTGCGGTATAAATAGCCGTTTTACCGGTACCCTTGGGATAAAACAGTCCTGAATATCCTGTTGGCGGGTCGTTGGCAAAAAGACCGTTGTTAATGATGTAAGAACGTATACGGTTAACGTCAAATTCCGCATAAGCATTTACAACCGTAGACTTGTCCAACCTTTTTTTGTCCCTGTTACCGTGGTGCTCTTCGGCTACCAGTACGCTATTGGCCAGGCCTATGGCAAAAACAAAGGTCAGCAAAATTATAAAAATCTTTTTCATCATAATATTTTTCTCCTTAGTTTTAATGTAAAAACTTTCCAGCTTTCATTAAAACATAACCTTCAAACCGAACCGAAGCCTGCGCGGCGCCTGCCATCCCCACGTCCCACAGTTGGTAAGAATTGCCTGATACCATTTTTTATACTCCTCTTCGCCGTAGGGATATTTGGCCGCTCTTGCTTTACCGTCGGCAGTCTCTAAGTGCCCATCAGAATCTGGTCGTCCGGTCTGTCTCCAAACATCAGTCGCCGACTTGGTATTCAGGAGATTGAGCGCCCAGAGGTAAACATTGAGTTTCAAAGGTCCAACAGAGAGGGTCTTGTCCAGCTTGGCATCCAGTTGGTAGAACCACGGCATGTTGGCACCGTTTAATGCCTCGAGTGGAGTGCCCTGATTGTAACCGAACACCTGGCTGAAAGCGTCTCCAATCTCAATCGCGGTATAGGGAGACCCGCTGTAGAACCTCGCCATCAGGTCCAGCCCCACGTTACCCAGAGGATGTACACCGAACAACATTGGCCCATCTTCAGGTAATAATCGGACATCGATATTGGCTGACCCCTTGTGCCGACGGTCGTATTCCAGGGGCATGATGACCTGCGGGAAGTGAGGGTCATCCTCTGCCCAGGCAATATTAAAGTGGCTTCCAGATTCCGAACCCGTGCCCTCTGCATACGAGAGAGTGTAGTTGACTTGCCCAGAAATCCGCATCGTCCGTCTGAGCCTGAAGGTGGCAGAAATTCCCTTCGATGTCGCAAAGTCCATGTTTGTGTTGATCCATGGTGCCTGATATGAAGCCCCTTCCACAGGAATGAGTGTCCGTATGGCAACAAGATCCTTGGTACTCTTGTAGAAAGCCGTAATGTCCAGGGACGCATTGGTACCAAATTGCTGGGCAAACCCGAACTCGTACTGTATCTCTCTTTCCGGCTTCAAGTTTGGGTTGGAGTACTGCCGCGCATAACCTGCGGAAAAAAGGGCATAGGAAAAATAACCCCAACTCTCAAAAATATCGGTCATTCGTGTTAACTGGACAAATTTTCCAAACTGGGCGTGGAACACAGTCCGATCCGTCACTGGAAAGGAGAAACCCAGTCGGGGGCTTAGGTAGGTGTAGGCTTTCCCCTTCTCAAAACTCTCTTCGGCGAGAAAACCGGTCCCTGCCACCTGCATATTCCTCAGATCCTTCACTCGATCGGTTCCAGTCTTGTAATAGTCAAACCTGACGCCCGCGTTGATTATCAGATCTTTCAGCTCGATCTTGTCCTGGAAGTAAGCACCAGCGAAAATCGGATGCGGAGGAGCATCCTTGCCGTCAAAATAGGTCTTCTCCCCACCTACCATGGTCCAGTAGGTCTGACTCTTATCGATCTTGTTTCCGTAGATGTCGTATCCGTAATTTCGCATAAAGGTTCGATAGGTGTAGTAGTCAGAGATCTCAGTCGGTTTTCCGACTGACGCTTCCTGGAGTTCAAACGCTTTGAGCATGTCACGAGGCGAGATGTAGTACCGTCTGAGTGTGTAGTAATTGAGCTCTCCACCCATCTTGAGCTCGTGACGTTTCCCAAACTGCTTGGTGAGGTCAAACTTTGTCCCCATGTAGCTCTCATCTCTCTTTTCGTACGCATTGTAAACCCTATTGGGTGCATCAAAGGATGTCTGCATGGGATGAATATACAGTTTCCTCATCGACGTGTCGTATATGGCACTGTTTAAGGTCGGATCGCCATAGCTTGCCACATCGTCCCCCCACATACGATCACCATACTCGCGGCCGTTGTAGAGGTAGTTCAAATTCAGTGTATAGAACATTGTCGGGTCAACGGTGTGTGTGAATCGCACGTAGCCACTATAATTTTTATCATTTTGCAAGTAGCCTCGAGTAGGTACGTAGATAAGCTCCTGAGGATCCCCACTGGAGCGCTGCTGATACTGTCTCTTGTGGTAGGACCCACCGATCTTCAACCGGAAGGGCTTGTGATCCCACACGACGTTTGCATTTACCGTGTTACCCAGATCTCCTCCACCAGGGATCCGTCCCGGAGGAATATTGGCGTAAAGATTAACACTGTCGGTAAACGACGATTCCCAAGCCGTTCCACTATCCAGGGCCCAGGTCCGAGTAACCCAAAGGGGATCCTGCTTCCACCCTTCAAACCAGGTGGCGTTGCTCCCTCTCCAGTAGTGCTGAGCTGCAGCGAAGAATCGAACCTCATTATTCAGCCCAGGAACAGGTCCGCCCACAGTAAGAAAGTAGTCGTCGTATCCGTAGGAATAAAGTTTATTGATTCCAAGAATCCGGTAGCCCTTTTCATCGTTCTTGAGAGCCCAGAAGTCGTCGGAGACGATCTCGGCTGAGATGTTAAGGGATCTCCCCCCTGTCTTGGTCGTTGTGCTGACAACACCAGAGTTGGCAAATCCGTATTCTGCTGTCATGCCGCCTCCCTGGTAGGTAATCTCCTCGATGGCCCGATCCACTATGTTGAGAGCGTCACTTCCATATCTAACAGAAGTTGTATAAACGCCATCGACGTACCAGGCATTCTCGTGACTCCGACCTCCGCGAATATGAAGATCATTACCAATGCGAACCACCCCTGCTTGCTCACTCACAACAGCCTGGGCACCACGAATCGGTAGATTATCGAGATCCTCAGACCACATGGTACGAACATAATTAGTGGCATTTTTGTTTACCAAGGGTCTTTCAGCGACAATTGTAATAGTCTCACCCGCAATCGTTTCAGGAGACATTGGGAAATTAATTTCCGTAGTTAATCCCACAACAACCTTAACATTGCTTATCCTAACGTCCCGGTAACCCATGTAGCTTACTTTTAGTGTAAAAGTACCACCCGGAACATTAAGAATGATGTACTCACCGTCCTTGTCTGTTGCAGCTCCCAACATCGTCTCCTCAATTACCACGTTGGCTGCTATCAACGGTTTGCCACTTTGAGCATCCGTCACAGTTCCCCTAATTTTACCACTCTGCCCATAGACCAACGCAGGCACTATTAAAGCAAAAATTAGCAGAACTAAAAGCGGCTTAATCAACTTACCAGTCTTCATAAGAACCTCCTTCATGTAAGTTTACAACCTTCCTCCCTTTCCCCTGCCCCTTTCACATAACACTTTTTAAGCCCTTACCTCACCTCCTTTCTTTTTATCTATTAGTTTTCTTAACCTGAGTAAAATTATAATATAGTTATATAAACAAAAGCTCCCCTTCTGCTTAAGTTTTTCTTTATAAACTCACACATATAACAAACAGCCATTGATTCTTGAAGTATGTTTTAATAAACTCGGAAGGCATAAGTACGGTACCTCTCTCCTCTAGTTATAAGTATATAAAATCAATTTGAATTTGTCAAGTGTTTTTTTATATTTCTTCATTTACCGATTGTTGCGGAAACCGCTTACGCTTATCTCTGTAACCATCAGCCTTAGGATTTGATTAAACCTGAGTGAGTAGATGAGAGCCCTCGCTCTCATCTTAAAAACTGAACTTCTCAAATGACAAATATCAAAAATGTTCACTAATAAATATGGAACTTAATTTGGCCCCCAGAGCGATCGCGCCTAACACTATTAATTTTAGGTTTGTATTTTGGTATTTATTTGTCATTTGAATTTTGATATTTGTTATTTTTTTATTCTCACGCCATGGCGCGGCGTTTTGTTTTCTTCTGATACTGATAAATTGGCTTACGGCCCCGGAGAATTACATCTTTAGTAACAATACATTTCTGAACATTATCAACTGAGGGAAGCTCAAACATAATCTCTAACATAGAATCTTCCAGAATAGATCGGAGAGCTCTGGCTCCTGTTTTTTTCGCCATGGCCAGTTTAACTATAGCTTTCAAAGCAGCTTCCTCAAACTCCAGACTAACTCCATCCATCTCAAAAAGACGCTGATACTGCTTTACCAATGCATCCTTAGGCTCTACCAAAATTTGTAAAAGTGCCTTTTCATCCAGGGGACTAAGAGTTGTTACCACAGGAAGCCGTCCGATAAGTTCAGGAATCAAGCCAAATTTAAGGAGATCATCAGGCTCTACCTGGCAAAGATATTCTCCAATAGAAAAATCCCTTTTGTTGCTAACCTCTGCACCAAACCCCATGACTTTCTTTCCGATACGGCGAGAAACAATTCTCTCGAGCCCTTCAAAGGATCCGCCACAAATGAAAAGAACATTTTTTGTGTTTATATTGATGAAACTCTGCTCAGGATGTTTACGCCCTCCTTTAGGAGGTACAGCCACAACAGCTCCTTCTAATAATTTCAAAAGCCCCTGTTGAACACCTTCTCCCGAAACATCTCGAGTAATCGATGCACTTTCAGTCTTCCGGGCAATCTTGTCAAGCTCGTCTACGTAAACAATTCCCTGCTCAGCTCTTTCTACTCTATAATCCGCAGCATGAAGAAGCCTGACCAGAACGTTCTCAACATCTTCACCTACATATCCGGCTTCTGTAAGAGTAGTAGCATCAGCAATGGCAAAGGGAACCTTAAGAAACTTTGCTAAGGTTTGGGCTAAAAGAGTTTTCCCCGTTCCTGTGGGTCCTAACAAGAGTATATTACTTTTTGTCAGTTCTACGTCATTCGACAACCTGGTATCGTTTATCCTTTTGTAATGATTGTAAACTGCTACTGAAATTGTTTTTTTTGCCTCTTCCTGCCCGATGACATAATTGCCCAATTCTTTCTTGATTTCTTTGGGAGTAGGAACAGGATGGATAAGTTTTAAAGACCTGTGCGCCAGATCTGACTTAATAATATCTGCAGCGTAACGGACACAGTCATTGCAGATATTTACACCAGGGCCCGTTACCATGGCTTCTACTTCATCCGAGGACCTCCCGCAAAAGGAACACACATAACGTTTATCTAAACTCACTGTTTCTCCTTTTTCTTATCTTTTGGTATTGATTTTCGTGTCAGAACTTCATCAATAATTCCGTACGTCTTAGCTTCCTCAGCCGACATAAAAAAGTTCCGCTCTGTATCCTTCTCTATCTTCTTTAAAAGCTGGCCAGTATGTTTTGACAAAATGTCGTTCAATTTTTCTCTCAGAGTTAAAATCTCCCGTGTCTGAATCTCAATATCTGTGGCCTGCCCCTGGGAACCTCCAAGTGGCTGGTGAATCATAATCCGTGTATGGGGTAGAGCAGATCGTTTTCCCTTTGCCCCTGCGGCTAAGAGAAGAGCACCCATGCTGGAAGCCTGCCCCATGCAGATAGTAGACACGTCAGGACGTACATACTGCATTGTATCATAGATGGCCAATCCCGATGCAACAAATCCACCAGGTGTGTTTAAATAAAGATAGATATCTTTCTCGGGATCCTCTGCTTCTAAAAAAAGGAGTTGGGCAATGACTAAGCTTGCTACACTATCATCAATCCCCGATCCAATAAAGATAATTCTTTCCTTGAGCAATCGTGAAAAAATATCGTACGCTCTCTCTCCTCTCCCCGTCTGCTCCACGACAATTGGTACTAATCCCATGGTTCCTCCTTAACAAGGTAATTATCAATTATCAATATATCAATTGATAATTATTATCTAACAATAGCTGACTTTCGCTTTTCCCGAGACTTAACAGTTACCTCTTTGATTTTAGCATTATCAGTGAGAAACTTTATCACCTTATCTTCCAGTATATCTTCTTTCAGATGTTCTCTTCGCTTGGCGTCTCTGTACCGCAACCGTATCTTTTCTTCGCTACTGGGCGAAGCTTCTACCATCTTTTTTATTTCTTCTTCCACTTCCTCTTTGCTCACGGTGATATCTTCTGTCTCTGCGATCTTGTGCCAGATAAAATACCACTTGATGCTCCATATTACGGATGGGCGCTCTTTCTCACGAAATTCCTTTTCACTGATATTTTTATCCCTGTCTGACCGCTTTTGGTAATCTTTCCAGAGATTATCCAGACTGCTCTCTACCATGGAAGACGGAACTTCAAAGTTGTTTCTCTTAACAATCTCATCAGCCAGCCGGTTGCGAAATCGCTGCTCTGCATCTTCTTTTACCCTGGCTTCCAAACTTCTGCGAATATGGCTTTCCAGATCAGAGATTGTTTTAAAATCCCCTACCTGCTGGGCAAAATTATCATTTAGTTCAGGCAAAAGTTTTTCCTTAACAGATTTCACCTGAATGGAATAATAATCCTCCTGATCTTCTGCCTTTCCGTTCGCATTTTTTCTAGGTTGAACAATTTTAAAATGTCTCTCCTCACCAGCAGCAACACCGACAAGTTGATCTTTAATAAGATCACCCAGAGGAGGTGCTCCTAATTCAAAAGATCGATCTTCCCATTTGTTGCCTATAATAGGAACACCACTGGAATCCAGTGCCTGAATATCACCCTCTATGATATGACCAATCTCGGCTTTGCCTTCTACTGGTTTTCTCTCTGCTCTCTCTTCTTGAAGTGCCCGTAAAGCTGCTTTTACATCATCTTTGGTAATTTCCAGCACTTCCTTATTAATCTTTAACCCTTTATAATCTGTTACCTGGATTTCGGGTTCCACTTCTACTTCTGCTGTAAATCTAAGGGGACTACCATCCTCAAAAGAAATTTTCTCAACTTTTCCTGGTGAGACAATGGCGAGTTTTTCTTTATCAATTGCTTTTTTAAAAAAGGTCTGCACAAGATCATCCGTAACTTCTACCTGGATCGCTTTCCCAAATCGTTCTCGAATAATGGAAATAGGAACCTTCCCTTTTCTGAATCCATCAATGTGTACTTTCTTTTGATAAGAACGGTAGGCCTCGTCCATAAAGGGACGTACTTCCTCAGTTGAGACTTCAATTTCTATTTGTCTTTTCCACACTCCGATTTCTGTAACAGTAGTTTCCAATAGATAAGCTCCTTGTTTTAACTAATGTTCATTAGCCAAAAGTTCATTTATTAACCCGTCGCTCCTTACTCCTTTACTTCCTACTTTACCACTTTACCTGGTGCGAGAGGAGGGACTCGAACCCACAACCGCCTGAGGCGGACTAGATCCTAAATCTAGCGCGTCTACCAGTTTCGCCACTCTCGCAACAATATTAAAGATAAATAACTCTACGACTAAAATCAAAGACTTTTTACCCCGATTTTGCATTAGGGTTTTTAATTTCAGAGATGTTGAATTTTCTTTAAATCCTCGTCTTTTCCCATGATAACCAAAACATCGCTATCCTTGATAATGTAATCGGCTGTAGGAACAAGCACTACATTCTCCGGCACCATTTCTTTTATCACAATCACCTGTATACCGTACTTTCTTCTAAGGTCAAGTTCTCCTAAGGATTTCCTGAGAAAAGAAGCAGGAGGAGCGATGTCAATAATGCTGTACCCTTTTGCAAGAGGTACATGATCCAGAACATTTTCATGGCTCAGCGTTCTTGCAGCCCTCAGGGCCATGTCCTTCTCAGGAAAGATAACTTCTGTAGCTCCCAACATCTCCAGTATCTTTCCGTGTTCTTCGCTGAGAGCTTTAGCAATGATGCTCCGGATCTTTAATTCCTTCAAATGTAGAGTTGTAAGTACACTCGATTCGATCTGTCCGAGACAGACAACCACTCCGTCTAATCCTTCAAGCCCAAGCGTTTCCAGAGTTGTGCGATCCGTACAGTCTGCAATTACCGCTTTTGAAACGTAAGGTTTGATCTTTTCAATCTTTTCCTCATCCAGATCAACAGCCATTATTTCTACATCTTCTTTTACCAGTTCTCGAGCCAAGAAATATCCGAAGCTGCTCATTCCTATGATGGCAAAACTTCTCACATTAACCTCCTATGCACGACCTCTCTATGAGTCAAATTAAGTTTTATCTCTATTGTTGGTTAGTGGACATTTTTGATATTTGTTATTTGTGCTTTATTTGGATTATTTCCATCTTCACAAAAATGCGTACTTTATAATTCATTCATAACAACAATTATAAATCCGCAAGTAATTCAAACTGAAAAAATTAAAAATCAAAATCACAATTTAAAATGCAAAAATACTCTGCCCGAACATCGGTTGAAAAAATATTCTTCTACTTCCTTTGTATTTTTTAGCCAAAAAACTATTTAAATTTTGCATTCATTTTGATTTTTCCTTTTTGATTTTTACATTTGTCACCTGTGTCACCTGCTACTTATTTGATTGCCATAGGATAAAGAAAAGTATGCATTAATCGGATGAGCCTTATTACCCTACCATTACCTCCCCTCTTGCATAACGAAATCGGCTCTTCACCTTTCTCCGCGTCAAAGCCACTGCCATTGTAAGAGGCCCCAATCTGCCTACAAACATTAACAGAATAATTAACAATCTCCCACCAGCTGTTAAATGAGTGGTAACTCCCATAGAAAGTCCCACTGTTCCAAAAGCAGAAATTGTCTCAAACAGCAACGGTAAAAAATTTCCTCTGCTCTGGACAGGAGAGAGATGCCACTGCTCTGTCAGTAAAAGGCCAAGGAAAATAATACCTATCAACAACACGGAACTCAAGACAATTGTCAGAGCCTTCCCAACTGTTTCTCTGGGAATAGACCTGAAGAAAAGATGAGGCTCCTCGCGCGCCCTGAGACGAGCCCGCAGCAAAGACCAGAGAATTCCAAGGGTAGTAACTTTTACTCCTCCACCGCACGATCCTGGTGCAGCGCCGACAAACATCAAAAACATTAAGATAATACAGGCAGCACTGCTTAACAAACCAATATGTATTGTGTTAAAACCTGCTGTTCTTGCTGTAACCGATTGAAACAAAGCAATTAAAAAACCTGTACCCGGTCTGACATTATTCAAGGTGTGTGTTCTCTCAACCCA
>CAZPNF010000007.1:0-2348 GCA_964587715.1 uncultured bacterium
CTGTTTTTCTCCCGGGCAAAACCAGGGTTTTCTTCTATGTCTCCTGTCCGGGTTTCAAACAGCCACAAAACAAGGGGGAGAAGCTTTTTCCGCTGTTTAAGAGAGAGTTTTTCGTCTATGTGGGTTATCAGGTTTTCCCAGTGATCAAGACAGATGTAATTTGCCCGTCCCTTTAACAGAACTGCTGCAAAAGGTAACTCAAGAGCATCGCTAAGCATAGGGAGTTCTTTAGCAAAAAGTTGATCCTGCAGTGTTTTTGTGTGAGTAGAAATAATTGCCCTGCGGTCTTTACCCCGCATTATCCAGAGAACTGCAGGGATAAGATAGGCAAGTGACTTCCCAACTCCTGTGCCTGCTTCTGCCACTAAAAACCCATCCTGATGGAATGTTCTGCCAACAAGTCTGGCCATCTCCTGCTGAGGTTTTCTGGACTCATAGCGAGGCATAATCTTTGAAAGCAGTCCCTTGGGTTCAAAAAAAACATCGATATTTTTCTCATCAAATGGTTGAGGTTTTGATGTGACAGAATAGTTTACACGTCTGCCTAAAATGTTTGTTGGACCTTTCTTTTGTGGAATTTTCCTCCTTGATTTGTATTTTTCTACAAGTGGAGCAACTCTTTCAAAGAAAAAAGAAAGCCCATCAGACACACCAGCCAATATTCGATTAACCAATCTTATCACCTGAGGATCCAGACTTAATATCATGGGGATAAACTTCCGGAAAATCAAAACTGTCGCCTCTGCATCGGAAAGAGCTCTGTGTTTTGGTTTAGAAGCAACGTTGAGAAAATCTGCTACTGTTTCTAAGCGGTGATTGGGAAGCAGCGAGAGAAGAAACCGGGAAAGTTCCAGTGTATCTAAAACTCGTTCTGGAGAAATTGGGAGAGAATCTGGCAAGAAGTGTTCCCATGCCTTGTTTAGAAAAGCCAGGTCAAAATCCGCATTGTGGGCAACAATCCAACCGTTCTTTAAAAATTCAGCTATTTCCGGAAACTTCTCCTTCAGCAATGGTTTGCCTGTACAATCTTCAGACCTGATCCCTGTGAGTTTAGTAACTATCCTGGGGATGGGAACAGAAGGGTTGAAGAGCTGATTGTATCGTGCAACTATCTCTCCCCTCTCCATTCGAACCATTCCTATCTCTAAGATTTCGTCTTTATCTGAATCGAGTCCCGTAGTTTCAAAATCTAAAGCAACAACAGTCCCGATGGAAAGAGCGTCGTATGTGGCACGATCTATCATCATTTTTATCCTGACTTTTCCCTTCTCAAAAAATTTACCCCGGCTTTCGCTGGTTCAGATTTGTAATCTGAACCACTTCGTTTAAATGTAATAAAACCGCAGTAAGTATTCAAGTTGTTTTTCCCAGAGACTGTAGAGACGCATAATCATGCGCCTCTACTTTTGATTACGATGAATGTTAAATTAGCGAAGTGGGTTTCCGCAACAGATTGTTACAGAGACCACTACGCTGATCTCTGTACAGATTGTTAACACCCACCTATATCCTCCCCGCCGGAGGTGGACAGGCCTCAAGGGAAGATTTTTGTTGTTTTCTCCTTGAGGGGGACTTTATTGTCTCCCGAGCCGAAGCCCTGAACGCAGTGAAGGGGTAGTCGAAGCCTCATCCCGAGCGGAGTCGAGGAGCCCTGCCCTGAGCGTAGGCGAAGGGATAAAACACCGCATCCCCTCAACTCTACAAAACAAACCACCAATTTCTGCATGACTTCTGCAGCATTCTTAATTATACCAACTTTCTGTTCTAAAGTTAGCTGAATAACCATGCCTCCCATCTATAACTAAAAGAAATTTGTGATAGGTCGTAATCTCCAAAATTGCTACGTGACTCAAAAGACGGTCTGTTCGAAGATCAAATCTTTTATCCAGCACGGCTTTCAAAAGCGCTGGTGTACTAACTTTCCCTTTCATCAAACCATCGGAATGCTTAGAATGAACCGGCTCAACTGTCTTTTCAACTATATCCTGTTCATTGCTCATATCATAGAGTTCAACATCTTTTAAGTTGAACTCAACTTTACCTCTCTTGTCAATTTCGGTTACTCCTTAGATTTCTTCCAATTCGATAAGAGTCTCTCCGGCATTAACCTGTTTGCCCTTAACAACACGGACTTTCTTGACTTTTCCACTGATAGCTGCGTAGAGTCCGGTTTCCATTTTCATTGCCTCGATGATGGCAAGACATTTTCCTTCTTCCACTACATCACCTTCCTTAACATCAACCTTTATTACACAACCAGGCATTGGTGCAGTAATAGTCAACTTTGCTTCATTACTACTAGTTTCTCTTTTCGTTTTCGATTTTTGTACTTCCTCTTTACTATTCTG
>CAZPNF010000007.1:2358-3867 GCA_964587715.1 uncultured bacterium
AATACGTTTCGCCGTTGATAAAGATATATCGATTTTGGGAATCTTCTACTGAGTATACCAAATAGGAACGATTTCCTATAATAAGAGACAAACAATTGGAAGAAACAGGATAGACATCTACTTGGTACCTATCACTGTTTATAGTGGCAGTATATTTTCCCTTTTTGTTTTCCAGAAGAACTTTATAAATCTTATTCTTGTATAAAAATTCGTGTTCCAAAAAAGATCTCCTTTTACCTTTCTCCTATTCTCCAACTTCCTATACTGCGCCAGGGGGAACTCATTGTTTTTTTCTTCAATTCGTGTACAGGAACTTTACGTTCTTGCTTTTTGATTGCAGCTACGATGAGAGCAGGCTGAAGAAAATCCTCTTTCTCAGCTTCTTTCCATCCTGGCAGATTTTTTTTGATGAAATCGGTGGCCGTTTCTCCGGAAACAAAACTGGGGTGCTGCATTACATCTCTCAGAAAGGGAATAGTTGTCTTGATTCCCACAACAACATAATCAGACAATGCCTCCACCATACGGTGTCGCGCAGTCTCCCGATCTTCTGCCCACACAATAAGCTTGGCTAAAATTGGATCATAAAACATGGTCACTTCGTACCCCGCATATATTCCTGAATCAACACGCACACCAGGCCCTTCAGGATTCTTCATAAAAAGAATCTTTCCAAATGAAGGAAGAAACTCATTGGCAGGATCCTCAGCATAAATTCGACACTCAATGGCATGACCTCTCTGATGAAGACTTTCCTGTTTCAAAACTAATTTCTCACCGGACGCTATCCGGATTTGCCATTTCACGAGATCTACACCCGCGACCAGCTCAGTAATAGGATGCTCCACTTGTATTCTGGCATTTACTTCCAAAAAATAGAAATTTCGGTTCGCGTCTAAAAGAAATTCCACTGTACCAGCATTTGTATATCCTGTTTCACGAATCACCCTAACCGCCGTCTCTCCCATTTTTTGACGGAGTTCGTGATTCAAGAAGGTCGAAGGCGTTTCTTCAATAATCTTTTGATGTCTCCGCTGAATGGAACATTCCCGCTCAAAAAGGTGGACGATATTGCCGTAGTGATCAGCCAGTACCTGAAACTCAACGTGCCTCGGTCTTTCAATAAACTTTTCAAGATAAACCGATTCGTCCCCAAAAGCTGATTTAGCTTCACGCATACCCGCTTCAATAGATTCTTTTAATTTCCTCGGATTCCTAACAATACGCATTCCCTTTCCCCCACCACCCGCAGAAGCCTTGATCATAATAGGATATCCGATCTTTTCTGCCTGCGTTCGGAACTCTTTAAAATCCTTCCCAACTGCCTTCATGCCGGGAATGATAGGTATACCGATCTTGGACACGGCCTTTCGCGATGCGACTTTATCTCCCACAAGTTTCTGTGCTGTAGAATTAGGTCCTATAAAAACAATTCCCTCTTTTTCACAACGTGCAGAAAATTCAAAATTCTCGGCTAAAAATCCATAACCGGGATGAATTGCTGCTGCT
>CAZPNF010000007.1:3877-14969 GCA_964587715.1 uncultured bacterium
CATATTAAGATAACTTTTAAGAGGAGGAGCTGAGCCAATAGATACAGCTTCATCTGCCATCTGAACGTGAAGTGCAGAACGGTCAACATCAGAATATACTGCTACAGTTTGGATTCCCATCTCCCTGCATGCCCAAATCACTCGAACAGCTATTTCTCCTCGATTTGCTATCAGGATTTTTTTGAACATCACTCTCTATTCCATTTAGGTTTTCGTTTTTCTATGAAGGCATTCATTCCCTCTTGGCCCTCTTCACTGATTCGCAACTTTGCTATAACTTCAGCTGTGTAGCCCTTTGCCTCATCCAAACTCATCCCTGGAACCTTTTCTAAAAGTTTTTTACAAACACTTAATGCTTCCGGCCCATTTCGGAGAAACA
The DNA here is from genome assembly GCA_964587715.1 of uncultured bacterium. Lineage (GTDB taxonomy): Bacteria > Zhuqueibacterota > QNDG01 > QNDG01 > DSAB01 > CAYYPT01. Next base: position 4,257 of record CAZPNF010000007.1, read on the forward strand.
GACTGGTCCATTTCTCCACAGTTGAATCCAACTCTGTTTCGGGCACAACCTCATTCACCAACCCTGCAGATAGTGCCTTTTTTGCAGAGATCCTTTTCCCAGAGAGAAAGAACTCACGACACTTCGATTCTCCAGCTCGCTTGACCACATAAGGAGAAATGCACGCCGGGACCAAACCTATCTTTACTTCGCTCAAACTGAATACAGCATCTTCCTGAGCTACTACAATATCCGATGCTGCAACCAATCCCATCCCTCCACCAATAGCCGCACCGTTGACTCTGGCAATAGTGGGCTGAGGAAGCGTGTAAAGACAATACATACACTCTGCAACCTGATTCGAATCAAGGATGTTCTCTTCGTAGGAGTAGTCGATCATCTTTTTCATCCAGTGAAGATCGGCACCAGCACAAAAAGATTTACCGTTGCCAGTGAGTATAACAACCCGAATCTCACCTTTCCGTTTTTCAATATCCTTAAAAACATCGATCAGTTCCACCAGCATCGCGTCGTTGAAGGCATTATGAATTTCAGGACGGTTTAATGTTATTCGCGCAACAGAATTCTCAACCACATAAAGAATTGTTTCCAAAGACCCTCCCAATCTTTTAATACCGGTAAATATAATCTAACATTTATCCTTCTAAAAACTTAAACAAGTATCCTTCATCCTGAGCCGAAACCCTGAACGCAGTGAAGGGGTAGCCGAAGACCTTGTCCTGAGCGGAGCCGAAGGCGAAGGGATGAACCACCACTTTGTCACATTCTAAACACACCGTACTTTTGATCAGGAATAGGTGCATTCAGTGACATCGAAATTCCCAAGGCCAATGCCGTACGGGTGTCTAATGGATCCAAAATCCCATCATCCCAGATGCGAGCAGTAGAATAGTACGGGCTTGCCTCATTTTCGTACTGTTCGATAATGGGCCTGACAAAAGCTTCCTGCTCCTTCTTTGTCATTGTCTTCCCCTTCTTCTTCAAACTTGCCAATTTCACTGTCAAAAGTACACCAGTTGCCTGTTCACCACCCATCACACAAATCCGACTGTTGGGCCACATCCAGAGAAGTCTGGGATCGTATCCCCTGCCGCACATGGCGTAATTACCTGCACCATAGGAACCTCCTACGATGACTGTAAATTTGGGCACCTGAGCATTGGCCACAGCATGAACGAGTTTTGCACCGTGTTTGGCAATCCCCCCGTGTTCGTACTGCTTCCCCACAATAAAGCCCGTGATGTTTTGGAGAAAGATGATGGGAATTTTCCGCATCGTGCAGAGTTCAATGAAGTGGGACCCCTTCAGGCTCGACTCCGAGAATAGGATACCGTTGTTGGCTAAAATCCCGACAGGGTAGCCCAGAATCCGGGCAAACCCGCAGACAATCGTCGGCCCGTACAGCTCCTTGAATTCCTGAAACCGACTCCCGTCCACGACCCGAGCGATGAGTTCGCGGATGTCGTAGGGCTTCCGCAGGTTCTTGGGCACAATCCCATAAATTTCCTCCGGATCGTAGTACGGATCTTCCGGCTCTGATATGTTCAGTTCGAATTTTTTAGACGGATCAAGACATTCGACGATGTTCCGTGTGATCTGAAGTGCATGCTCATCGTTCTGCGCGTAGTGATCCGACACGCCCGATATTCGGCAGTGAACGTCCGCACCACCCAACTCCTCGTCGGTCACGACCTCGCCCGTGGCTGCCTTGACCAAGGGAGGTCCTCCGATGAAGATCGTCCCCTGTTCCTTGACGATGACCGTCTCATCGCTCATGGCCGGCACGTAGGCCCCTCCGGCCGTGCACGAACCCATCACAACCGAAATCTGTGGAATCCCCACGGCCGAAAGCCTAGCCTGGTTGGAGAAGATCCGGCCGAAGTGATCCCTGTCTGGAAAAGTCCCCTCCTGAAGAGGGAGAAAAATACCGCCCGAATCCACTAAATAGATGCAGGGAAGCCGATTCGTCATGGCGATCTCCTGAGCACGGACATGTTTCTTGATCGTCATCGGAAAATAGGTTCCGCCCTTCACCGTCGCATCGTTGGCTATGACCAGCACCTCCCTTCCATGAACGACACCGACACCCGTGATGATTCCGGCAGCAGGAGCCTGGTCTTCGTACATGTCGTACGCTGCCAGCGTATTGAATTCCAAGAATGGGGTATTCCGATCAAGAAGCTTGTCCAGCCGTTCTCGGGCCATCAGCTTCCCCCTGGCCTTGTGTTTCTCGTGAGCATGAGGCGGCCCCCCTTTTTTGGCCTCTTCCAACTTCTCCTTGAATTCCTTCACAAGTTCGAGCATGTGCTCCTTGTTTCCCTTGAACTCTGCACTCTTTGTCGAAATTTTTGATTCAATTCGGTACACGAAAATACCTCTTGACTATTCCCTGCGTTTTAAAAAATCACGATGGGACCTGTACGCAAGCAGATGGTTTTCATCGCAACAGAATCATTCGTTTTGTGATCTTTCCAGCATCCGTTGTCATGCGGTACAAATAGACTCCACTCGCCACTGGATTGTTTAAGTCATCGGTTCCGTCCCACAGGATTTGGTGTATATCGGGTGCATACACATCATCTACTAATCCACGCACGCGTTCACCAAGAACGTTGTAAATAATGATCTTCACCCGAGATTGCTCCGGAATACCAAAGGAAATCTCTGTACTCGGGTTAAAGGGATTCGGGTAGTTCTGTAGAAGTGAAAAGGTCCGTGGAATTTCTGTTGGCCCTACAATATCCAGAATGACTCCTCCCTCGCGATAGACAGCCAATCCTAAATCCGTTCCAATCCATACATTATCATGACGATCAACAGTAACTGTAATTAAAAGATTCGACAATAACTGTGAATTGTCCTCCGAATAAACCTCCCAGTGCGTTCCATCAAACCTTGCCAAACCCCCTACAACTGTTCCAATCCACTTGTTTCCCTGGCTATCACTGGAAATAGCCGAGACGTAATTATTGGGCAAGCCTGAATTATCTTGATTATACACCGTCCATTCCGACCCGTCAACTTTTACCAATCCTCCATCTGTTCCAATCCATAAATACCCATCACCATCCATATAAAGAGCAGTCACCGTGTTATCCGGCAATTCGGAGTTGTCCGTCGTAAACACCGTCCAATCGGACCCATCAAACCTTGCCAGACCACCCCAAATCGTTCCGATCCACAGATTTCCCTGATCATCAGACAGGAGAGCTTCAATGCTACCGTTTGGCAGCCCCGAATTATCCGTTGTGTAGGCAGTCCAATTCACTCCGTCAAACTTCACCAACCCATCTTCCGGATTATCTTGTGTCCACTCCAGTCCAACCCACACACTCCCCTGAGGATCAGCACCAACAGTGCTTACAATGTTACTCGAAAGTCCGAAATCGGAGGAGTCGTACACTGTCCAGTTAAAACCGTCAAATTTCGCCACACCACCGCCATACGTTCCGATCCATCGGTTTCCTTGAGAATCAATGGCAATACCTCGGGTATAATTGTCTGGCAAGTCAGAATTATCCGCGTTGTATAGGGTCCAGTGTGTCCCATCCACCCTTGCCACACCACCACCCCAGGTTCCGACCCACACATTCTCTTCATTATCAATGACAAGAGAAAATACATCCATGTCTGGTAACTCCGAGTTTCCGGGTCTGTATGGAGTCCAGTTGGTGCCGTCAAACTGTACCAAACCGCCTCCCATTGTTCCGATGAAAAGGTTCCCATCCTCATCACCGGAAATCACTCGAACATTATTGTGGGTCATTCCAGAATTGTCTTTATTATAGACTGTCCAATTTTCCCCATCAAATTTCACAACACCAAAAAAACCCCCTATCCATCTGTTGCCCTGAGCATCGATATAAATCTCACTAACCCGGTTACCCGGCATTCCGGAGTTTTCCGTTGTATAGACCGTCCATTCGTATCCGTCGAATTTTGCCAATCCTTCACCAGTTCCAATCCATTTGTTTTCTTCTGAATCAATCGCAATCGCATTCACCCGATTGCCCGGAATAGGAGAATTGCCGGTATTGTAACACGTCCAATTCACACCGTCAAAACACACCAAACCTCCATAATAGGTACCGATCCACAGATTTTCCTGCGTGTCAACACCCAAATCCAAAACATAGCTATCCGGAAGCCCGGAATTGGCCTCGTTAAACACTGTCCAGTCGGATCCATCAAACTTCGCTAAACCTCCGGACCATGTTCCGATCCACACGTTGTTCTGAGCATCAACAAGAATGTCCCATACACTCTTACTCGGTAATCCGGAATTATCCGGGTCGTACACTTCCCAATTTTCTCCGTCGAATCTCGCTAAACCCCTGTCGGTCCCGATCCATTTCTGTCCGCTCTCATCGATCGTAATACAGTAGATTCCGTTACTCGGCAATTCCGAATTTAACTGGTTGTAAAATACCATCTCTTCTGTTTCTTTGTCCAAGCGGGTAATTCCGCAGCCACCCACCCACAGATACTCTCCTTCATCTGCAATGGCAAAAACCTCCCCCCACGAAGTAAAGTGAACCCATTCCGAGTCTTGTGCGAGAACACCCGTTGGAAACAGAAGTACGGCTGCGGAAAGGATACACGCGGAGATGAATCCTAAAGATCCCAAAAAATTCAAGCGCCTCATGGCTTACCCCCTTTCGTTGAGTATCGATAGATTCTTTAATGCTTCTCTACTTTACACCGGCACGCACTTGTACCCGTACCCGATCACCCCTGCTTCCCCTTCGGCCTGAATCCGGCGGAACTCCATCTTCACCTTCATACCGATCCTCAGCTCATCAAAATCGCAATCCACGATCTGTGCCGTGATCCTGCCGCCACCCTCCAGTTCGACGATCCCCACGGCGTACGGCGCTTCGTCCTTGAACGGACTAGGCGGAACCCGGATGATGGTGTAGGTCAGAACCTTGCCCGTTCGATTTAGAACGATCTTTTCAAACTCCCTCGACCCGCACGCCGAGCAGATCAAGCGAGGAGGGAAGAAAACTTTTCCACATTTTTTACACTTAACCGCTTCGTAGCGGTACCTCTGCGGTATTTGCCGCCATATTCTCGGAACAATCATCTAAGCCACCTCTAAGATATGAACAACAGCGCTTCCCCCACTTCCTCCCATGTTCTGGGTTAAACCAACCTTTGGATTTGCAACCTGCCTCTCTCCTGCTTCTCTCCTCAACTGGTGAACAATCTCGATGATCTGAGCTATACCTGTAGCCCCTACAGGATGGCCTTTGGACTTAAGTCCACCACTGGTGTTCACAGGAATTTTTCCACCAATAGCTGTAGCTCCACTTTCTACAAACGGTCCTCCCTTTCCCCTCTCGACAAAGCCCAATGCCTCTGTGGCACATATCTCGGCGATTGTAAAACAGTCGTGGACTTCAGCTAAATCAATGTCTTCCGGTTTTTTCTCCGCCATTCTGTAAGCCATTTCTGCAGCTCTGACCGTTGACTTCAGCGCGGTCAAGTCATCCCGATCATGAATGGCAATCGTATCCGTTGCCTGACCCGTGCCGATAACCTTGACCAATGGCTTCCCCATCTTCTTGGCCATTTCTAACGGACAGAGGATGACTGCTGCTGCACCATCGGTTATGGGAGAACAATCAAGGATCCGAAGTGGATCAGCAATCATCACGGAATTCAGCACCTGATCTAAGGTAACTTTCATAGGAAACTGGGCCAACGGATTTTTTGATCCATTCTCATGGTTCTTAACAGCTACCTGGGCCAACTGCTCACGGGTTGTCCCGAAATCGTACATGTGGCGTCGGGCAATCATGGCATAGAGACCTGGAAAAGTAATTCCGTTGAACCCTTCGTAATCCTGATCGGCAGCAGTTCCGAGAGCGTAGGTTGCTTCGTCTCCGCCAACGTCAGTCATTTTTTCCACACCACCGGCAAGTACAATATCACTTATCCCTGAAGCAACCTCGATAAAACCTGTCCTGAATGCAGCACCTCCGGAAGCACAGGCTGTCTCGACCCGGGTTGCTGGAATAGGTACTACTCCTAAATAATCTGCCAGGAGTGACCCAATGTGCTCCTGTCCCACAAAAAGCCCACTGGACATCGAACCCACGTACATAGAATCGATATGATCGACACCAGCATCCTCAATTGATAGAAGAGCAGATTCCACAAAAATATCTCTTAAGGATTTCTCCCACAGTTCCCCCCACTTCTGCATCCCCACTCCAATTACAGCTACGTCTCTCATGAAACCTCCAAGTCTTAGAGTTTAATTTTATATCAGAAAAAGTCGATTACCTTAATTCCTATTTTTACATCTCCTAAAGGGACCTCATCCTGAGCCCTTCGCTCTGCTCAGGATAAACTCCGTCGAAGGATGAATTTGGTGGGGGTGTATCAAAAGCCCCAAACCTGTCATTGCGAGCGTCTTTTTGCGAAGCAATCTCCTAAATTCGTGCTCAATTCTGGAGATTGCCACGTCGCTTCGCTCCTCGCAAAGACAGTTTTTTTGGTCCCGCAGCGGCTCTGCCTCTGCGGGAGAGCGATGGCATCGGTTTTTAGATTGCGCTCATTTTGATTCATATCTATCTTTCCGCTAATTTTGCTTGTTTAATAATCTCTACCAGATATCGTGTTGCCTCTTCTATATCATCACTTCCTAAAATAGCGGATATAACAGCAACCCCGTTAGCTCCTGCTTGAAGGACTGGAATAACATTCTGCGGTGTGATACCGCCTATACCAATAATGGGACGGTGAGTTTTTGCTCTTATCTTTCTTATAATATCCAGTCCAGAGACATGATATGTTTTGTACGTCTTTGTTGGATAAATGGCTCCTACTCCAAAATAATCTGCATTTCTCGCAGCGGCAAAATCAGACTCGTACTTCAGAGACGCACCAATGATCATCTCATCGCCAACAATTTTCCGCACCACATCAACAGGAAGATCTTTCTTCCCAAGATGAACACCATCAGCACCTACAGCTACGGCAATATCTACTCTGTCATTGATAATTAAAGGAATATTGTGTATTCCTGTTATCTCCCGGAGTTTTAAAGCCTCTCTGTAAAATGTCCTGCTTTCAGAAACTTTGTCCCGATACTGGATAACTCCTGCCCCTCCCATGATAATCCCTTCTGCAATATTTTTTATGTCCCTTCCCCTGAGCCACTCTCTGTCAATAATAGCGTAGAGGGACCAGTCAATTTTCTTTATCTTAATTCTGGATGTCAAAATGGTATTTCCTCAACATCAATCGTTTCTATGGCACTGAATTGCTTTAAATTAATGGTTGTCCAACTCTATTTTTAAGCATTGAGTTTTACGAAACCCCATTCATTAAACTGCAACAACTTTTTTAACATCGCCGCTCCAGAACAGGTTTTCACCTCCATTCCTATCGATTAAACGAAGCCTTCCCTGCTCATCCATTCCACTGTATGTTCCTTTGATCACACCGCCGGGAGTATCTATTTCAATTGAACTTCCGGAAAGCCAATCATATTTTCTCCATGAATCAATAACCGCCCCAGTTCCCTGTAGAAGCAAAAAATCAATATTTCTCTCCAATGAGGAAACAAAAGACTTTCTCAGGGTATCTATGTCAAATGGGCTACCTATTTCAATCAGCATAGAAGTTGCAGGAAAATCAAAACCTGCAGATTCGATATCATCCTTTTCCACATTAACGTTTAATCCAATCCCAACAACAACAGAATTTCGCTCTGGTTTAGCTTCGGATAAAATTCCAGCAATTTTCTTACCACAAACCAGAACATCATTCGGCCATTTAAGACTCCCGTCTAACGAGAACATTTCCAGTGTCTCGTTTACTGCTAAGGCCGCTGCAAAGTTGATAGCAGGTATGATCCGACTATTTTTGAACTCAACAACAGCAGATAATGTCAGCCCATTATCATCCGGTGACAGCCACGTTCTGGACAACCGCCCTCTGCCCATTGTCTGCCTCACTGCCCAGACTACGTCGCCACTCCGGCAGAAATCAAGATGCTGCATGGCCCAGATGTTAGTTGACTTTAACTGCCCGAATTTGAGAAGCCTGCCATTCCAGAGACCTTCACCCTGAATAATTTTATCCGGCATGTTTCTGAGTTCTTCCAACGATACCTCTATTTATATAACAACTACATCACTAAACTGGCTTTTTGATCTTACCCCTAAATTTGGCGTACGTCCCATAATCCACGTACATAATATTCGTCTCCAACATCTGCCGAGTCAAAGGTGCTCTTTTCCGCATATCTTCTATCCTCTCAGTAACAGTCCAGATAAATGAATCACTGCCCGCACCAGAACCAAAAGAAACCATGAGAATTTTATCACCGGGTTTAGCTACATCCAGAGTTGCTGTAAGACCCATGGGTGACGAAGCCGAATAAGTGTTGCCCAGAGTTGGCGAAAGCCATCCTGGATCAATTTGCTCTCTTTTAAATCCAAGCATTTTCCCAGCTCTCTGGGGAAATTTACCATTAGGCTGATGGAATACAACATAAGCAAAATCTTCTGGTTTCATCCCACTCTTCTTCATAATTCCTTTGGCAGATTCAATAATGTGTTTGAAATAAGCCGGTTTTCCTGTAAACCGACCGGTATGTTTGGGGTAAAACTGATATTCTCGCCTCCAGAAATCGGGAGTATCTGTCATAAAAGAATAGGTATAATCACACACTGCAATGATATCCCTGGAACCCATAATGAAAGCAGCACTTCCTGCAGCAGCCGAATATTCCAGGGCATCTCCTGGCGCACCCTGAGAGGTATCTGCACCCACGGCTAAAGCGTACTCCACTTCTTGGGCTTTTACCAATGAGAGAGCCACATACATAGCTTCAGTGCCTGCTTTGCATGCAAATTCATAATCTGCGCAGTGAACCTCAGGCGTAGCTCCAATGGCCTCAGCCAGAACCGAACCCGAAGGTTTTACAGCATAAGGATGAGACTCTGACCCAACGTAAACCGCTCCGATATCCTTTGGATTCACCTGACACCGTTCTAAAGCATTTCTCGTAGCCTCCACGGCCATAGTGATGGCATCTTCATCCGGAGCTGGTACAGACTTTTCCCTTAGACCCAATCCTTTCTTATAATTTTCAGCATCGGCTCCCCATACTTTGGCAATCTCCTCCACTTTAATTCGGTGCTTTGGAACGTAGGCTCCATAGCCTACAATACCGATTTGTTTTTCTTTGTCTCCCAAGATAGACCTCCTATTTCAATTCGTTCTTAGCAATGATTATCCTCTGAATCTCCGAGGTACCTTCATAAATTGGAATGACCCTGGCATCTCTGTAAAGTTTTTCAACATCGGAGAGATCTCCCACGTACCCGTATCCTCCGTGTATCTGCACTGTTCGGTCAGCAACAAAATTAACCATCTGAGAAGCAAATAACTTTGCCTGAGCAGATTCTTTGGTAAAGGTTTTGTTTGCATCCATCAGAGCAGCAGCCTTGTAGGTCAACAACCTGGCTGCTTCCAACCGTGTGGACATATCCGCCACCATATTCTGGATTGACTGGAGTCTTGCTATTGGACCCCCAAAAACCTCCCGCTTTTTGGCAAACGAAACAGCCCTATCAAAACAGGACTGGCCCAGGCCAACTGCCTGAGCCGCAATAGCAACCCTGGAATAATCCAAAGATTTCATGGCTATCTTGAACCCCTGCCCAACGCTGCCCAATAGAGCGCTTTCAGGTACACTACAACCATGAAATACGAGTCTGGAAGTTGTCGAACCTCTTAGACCCATTTTGTGTTTTAGGACTTGTCTCTCTAAGCCTGTAAGACCCTTAGTTTCAACAATGAGAGCACCAAGCTCCTTGTTCTCCCCCTTCCTGACAATTTGACAAAACAGAACTATTACATCTGCTACGTCCCCGCTGGAAATAAATATTTTCTCACCCTCAACAATAAAACCATGCTCATCCTGAATTGCTCGGGTTTTCAAGTTAGTAGCATCCGAACCAGCACCGGGTTCGGTCATAGCAAAAGCTCCGATCAGCTCTCCTCTGATCATTCGTGGAATAAATTTTTCTTTTTGTTCCTCAGTACCAAAAAACTCGATCGGAGTCATTGCCAGGTTGCCAATAGAAAGAATAAACCCGACAGAAGCGTCAAACGTAGAAAGTTCTTCAATCAATGTGGCGTATTCGAGCCATGTTTTTCCACTCCCCCCAAACTCGGGCGATACAGTGTGCCCAACAAATCCTGCTTCAGCCATCTTGCGGTAAAGTTCGATGGGAAACCTGGCTGGCTGCCGGTCCAAACTCTGGGAAAGGGGAAAAATTTCACGTTTTCCAAAGTCTCTAACAATTTTTCTCACCTCTTCCTGGAGAGGTGAAAAGTTATACCTTTTCTTTTCACACATCTTCAGCACCTACTGTTTTCTGGATGTATTCTATAATTTCTTTTGTTGGCGTACCAGGCCCGAAGATTCTACCTACGCCCACCTTATTCAATTTCTCAACATCTTCAGCAGGAATAATTCCTCCTCCAAAGAGAAGTTTTTCACCAATCCCCATTTTTTTCATAAGCTCAATAACCTTAGAGAAAAGGGTAAGATGCGCACCAGAAAGAATCGAAAGACCGATTCCGTCTACATCCTCTTGAACGGCTGTTTCAACAATCATCTCAGGTGTCTGATGAAGTCCTGTATAAATTACTTCTAATCCTGCATCTCTTAATCCTCGTGATATT
>CAZPNF010000008.1:0-10873 GCA_964587715.1 uncultured bacterium
GGATAAGTGTCTGTTTTTAAATAACTGTCTTTTGGCAACTGTTAAAGATCAGTCAGAGGAATTCCCAGCATAATGAGAAAAGCCGGAATAGCTTCGGAATAATCGCCCCAATCAATTTTGTTCACGTTTCTCACCATCATAGAACCTACAATGACAAGAGCAGGTGCAGTAATAGGAAGATACTTCCCAACCATTCCGACAAGGGGGCTGAAAAAGAGAGCAACGAGGAAAAGTAAACCGACTGTTACACTGGTTAAACCTGCTCGTCCTCCATACTCTACTCCTACAGCACTCTCAATGTAAGAAGTTACTGTACTTGTCCCGGTACAGGCTCCAACTACAGTACCAACTGCATCAGAAATCAAAGCACGGTTTGCTCCTGGAAGCTGATTATCTTTTATAAACCCGGCCTGTTCTGAAACACCTATGAGCGTACCAACTGTATCAAACATATCCATGAAAAGGAAAACAATTATAAATGGAAGAAACTGAAACTTGAGAGCCGTTAAGAGATCAAACTTGAAAAAAGCGTTCTCCTTTGGTAATCCTAAAATGCCCTCATATTTCACCTGACCTGTCAATAAAGAAAGAAGAGTAGTAAATAAAATTCCCCAGAGAATGCTCCCTCTTATCTTCCTTACCTGAAAAACCGCCGTAAGAAAAAGACCTGCAAAAAATATAAGAACATTTGTCTGTAAAATATGGTTGTTAAATTTTACCGCAGTTCCAGGATTTGCAATAATAACACCGGCATTTTTGAGACCAATAAAAGCAATAAAAAGACCTATCCCCACAGCGATTCCATTTTTAAGACTGGGACTCACTGCATCTATAATAGCTTTGCGAAACTTCAGTAAAGAAAGAATTAAAAAAATAACCCCGGAAACTAATACTATTCCCAATGCTACCTGCCATGAATTAGTAACACCCTTAGCTGCCACAGCCATTACAACAGTAACAAAGAAAAAATTCTCACCCATTCCGGGAGACTGGGCAATAGGAAAGTTAGCGTAAAGACCCATCAATATTGTTGCAATGGAAGCTGCCAGACAGGTCGCCAGCATAGCAGCATCAGAGGAAAGACCCGTAGGGTTGCCTGCAAAATCAGTAGAAAGAACCGCAGGATTTACAAAAATAATGTAAGCCATTGTCATAAAAGTTGTCAGGCCTGCCATTAGTTCTACACGAACAGCCGATCCTTTTTCTTCAAGCTTGAACAATTTTTCCAGCACAATTACCCTCCATGTGTCAATATTTCTCTAACTATCTCCACAAACTCTGCCAGCACCATGGCTGTAGCACCCCAGATTTTGTGACCCTTGCAGAGAAAATAAGGAATTTCAATTTTTTCAGACTTGGTTTCTCGGACTTCCCTTCTGGTATTTTCAGGGTTCAATAGTTGATCAAGCGAAACTTCAATTACCTCTGCCACTTCTTCTCTCGAAGGGTGAAAGACAGGTCTTTCAGGACTATATGCAACAGTGGGGTAAATACAATAGTTACTCGGAGGTATATAAAGAGGTGTTAAATTCCCTAAGATTTTGAATGACGCGGCAGAAACTCCAAGCTCTTCCTCTACTTCTCTAAGAGCAGTTTGCTGAATAGTTTCATCCGGTTCCTGACGTCCACCCGGAAGTGAAATCTGGCCCTTGTGATTTTCAACATACTCTGTGCGACGGGTCAATACCAGGAAAGGTACACCAGATATAGGATAGAGAAGAATAAGAACTCCAGCTTTTGAACAGGAATTATCAACCGCACTTATTGGATTTGTCCCTGGTCTTGGTACAGGTGCCATTATTAGCTGGATCTTAAAACCCGGCATTGGACCGTTAAGTCTTCTTTTTATGAATTTAATGACTTCATTAAAATCCATTCCAGATGAACTGCCATTTTATTTTTTTTCTGATAATTCCAAAAATGTCTTTTCAAAAACCTCGTAGGCATTTTTACCAAAAAGGCAGAAAACTACTCTCTCCAATCCTGTTTTACCTCTAACATATTGAATAGTTGTAGAAAGCATAATTCTGGCACATCTGTCCATAGGGTAACCAAAAATTCCACTGCTGATGGCTGGAAAAGCAATGGATTTGAGACTGTGCTCATCAGCCATCTTGAGACTGCTGAGAGTAGCTTTTTTCAATTTTTCATCTTCATCCCCCTCCCCCATCCTCGGTCCTACCGCATGAATCACATACCTGGCTCGCAGATTGCCTCCACTGGTAATGGCAGCAGATCCTACTGAAACCTCTCCACCCCAGGCTTTTACCCAGACATCGCTTTCTTCCTGGATAACGCGTCCTCCCTTTCTCATAATGGCTCCCGCCACACCCCCTCCATGCGCCAGACGAGAGTTTGCTGCATTAACAATGGCATCTGTATCTAAATCTGTTATATCCCCCTCGATCAATTCAATAATGGTCTTACCAAAACGCTTTTTCATTGTTTTTTCCTCATTTTTTTCTGCCAGAGATTTTTTATCCATTGCTCCAGCCAAAGGACCACTGCCGTACAGAGAATGCCCACTAAAACCCCGGATAGTATATCCGATGGATAATGCACACCAACATACATTCTGGAAAACGCAACCAAAGAAGCAACAGAAACAAAAAACCATGTGTATTTCCGATATTTTACAGAAAAGAGTGTTGCCATGGCTGCCATGTTAGTTGCATGAGAAGAAGGAAAAGAAAAGGAATGCGGCTGGTCTATAAGAAGCCTAACATTATTAAGAACAAAACAGGGACGAATCCTGCCTACCAGAGGTTTCAAAACAAAATTCGTAATTTGATCACTCAAGGCAAGAATTAAAACCACCAAAAGGGCCACGTTACGTCCTTTTTTACCGCCGAAAATGATAAGAGAAAGCCAGATCAAAAGGATGGGTATTCGCCAGTAATCTTCCTCCGTAATATAAGGCATGATAAAATCAAAAAAAGGATTTGCTATAGTTCTATTAAAAAAGAAAAAAAGCGATTTATCAACAGAATACAAAAATGCCATAGAAAAATCCTCTAAAATTCGGTAAAAATTTCAACGGCAGTGAGAACAAACAAAACCCCGCTCAAAGCAATAACAAAAGCTCCCAGCAAACTGCTGAAAGTACCGAGAAGGGTAACACCTCCTGATGTGCCGGGAAGTACTTTTTGAAAATTCTTTATTTACCTGGGTGCGATTTTAGAAAAAATCCCGATCTCAGTAGCCCATGTATCCCTGTTAACAGCAGTCAGTATGAAAGTTCCAACACTCCCACTGGGTGTTAAAAAACGAACAAAATAGGAAATAACAGCTACAAAAAGCGCAAGAACCAATCCGATACTGAACTGTACGTTTACCTGAGTCGGATGGCTGAGCATAAAATTCAAAACAAATGCTGCACCTATGGGAGCAGTTAAATTGTCGGATCCAGCGCTGGAGACAGCTTCTAGAACAGTGGCAAAAGTAGCTGTAGAGAAACCTATCCAGCCTGCTGTGGCAAAGGTTACTGTAGTACCATCAAGATAATCAACAAGCGGTAAAAGTAGAAATACTATGAGAAAAGTGATAACGAACATAAAGGCTGAGCCTTCCAGTGATTTTTTGTCTCTCCACAATCTGTACTCATGAGGATTTTTGAGATTTTCACCTGCAATGGCAGCAGCAGCGTCAGACAAAGCAAGAACGAGCATTGAAAGCATTACCACTGTCTTATAGCCTTTCCAGCATAGAAGAACTAGAAAAAGAAAACTTATGGGGTAGTAAACAGTACCGTAGGTTCGCCTCTGAGTATCATGCATTCCTTTGAGTTTTTCAGTCTTAACACCAAAATAGGTTACTCCAATAAAAATTAAAGCCATCAAGATGAGAGGCCTGCTGGAGATAAAAAAGAAAGGTGTAAGAAAGATAAGAACACCTGTCAGTATGTGAACCAGTTTTCTATTAATTTCAGGAGACCATCCTACAGCAGTACGGGTTTTCTCGGCAGCAGCAATAAATAAAACAATACCAAGAAAAAAATAGAGAAAATGAAGCCAATCAGAAGATGGCGCACCAAAAAGAAATTTAATTATCACCATTTACAACACCCCGTAGAGACGTTGCATGCAACGTCTCTAATATCTGCACCGTCCCTTATATCAAATTCGAGATTCCATACAGAAAATCAAAACAATAAAAGATTAAACATTTTCCTCATGAAAATCAAGAATTTTGTTGCCCGCCATATTTTTATTTTCCCCCCCTACAATTTTCAACCAGCCCATTGGCCACCGCCATTTCTTGCCGTCCTGCGTTTCAATCACTATGCGTCTTGAATTGCTCCGTATCGGACGAACCACATTAACAGTCTGACCGAGATACTTTCTTTTAGGATCGTGGATAACAATCAACTGTGCACCAGCACTGAGTTGACGAAAATGACTGAAAGGATTTATTTGAGGGAATATTTTCTGTATAAGAAAATGCGGCTTATGTTTCCTCTTTCTTATGCGAAGTTTTCTTCCCTCTACATTGAATCCAAGATTTTTAACATGATTAAGAGCCCATTTGTCAGCCGAGTGCTCACCTTCACGGGGATGAAGTCCAAGGTGGTAACGGCGAAAATGGTGGATCTCGTGGGCAAAGAGAGTGGCAAGATGGTCAAGAAATGCAGCATAAGTAAATTCCCAGTTATAACCATCCCGCTCTGTTCTCGGAAAATGTTGAAAGTTACCATCCACACGCATCCTGATTAATTTAAATTTTTCAGGAAGATCAGAGGGGACATCCCACTTCTTGCTAAAACTCCATTTGCCGCGTCCAGTTATAAAATTTTCACGTGTCAACCAACCCCGGACATAGGCAACTCCACGATTCATAGCAGCACCAGGGAGAAGATAGAGCGCTACCACAAGGTCACGAGTATCTGTTGTATTAGCAACCGTGTTCAGAGTCTGAAAAATCTTTTCCTGATCAATATTACATCTCGAAAGAGACAGAGGAGTTGCAAAGAGATAAATTTTCATATCGGATTTTTCAGTTTTAGAGCTCAGGATTTTTTCTTCTATCACGCTGTTTCAGTATAAGAATACCAACTCCATAAAGAATCGTGCCGAGTATTATACCTGACAGTGCATCAACACCGTGGTGATACCTGCAGTAGACTGTTGCTGTAGCCACACCAAAAGCAAAAGGTAGAAGCACTATACCGACTTTCCACTGGTACCTGAAAGTTGCCCAGACAATCGTAAATACGGCTGCCACATGAGAACTTGGAAAACAACCTCCACGGATAGAACCCCTGCCCTCAACGAACTGGTTCAACTTCAGGAAAAATCCTCCTGTGGGCTTTACAGTGTGAAGATTTTTCAGGATAACCCACGGCCCTTCAGCAGGGAAAAACAAAAAAAGGATAAAAGAAACACTGTAGGTGAAAGAAACCAAAAACATAAAATCTATACTCTCTTCTTTTCTTCCACGAAAATAAAGAGACAGCCCGGCAATTGGGATAAAGAGAAAATAGCTTGCATAGAAAAAATTCATTAGTTCTGTAAGCCAGGGCCTAAAGAGTTTTTCTACCCACACAGTAGGATGAACACCAAAAATTCGTATGTCAAGATTGACAACAAAATCGTTAGCCCAGTAGGGGAAAATCATGGTAACAAGATTATTGAGCTCCGACCATGCAAATGGCAGTGCAAAAGCCGGATAAAAAGTTCTGAAAAAATGAAGAATCTTTGTAGGTTTTTTTGTGTACCATCGCAAAAACTCAAGAATGAGAAAAACCAAAACAAGATGAATAGGAAAATAAAGACCCCAATGGGAAACATCGTGGTGAAATGGGATTACAAGAAACCCCAGAAAAAAAACGTAACTCATAACCGTGTAATCCATGAGGTGGAAAGATATTTGTCCGTATCGTGTTTTAAACATCCGGACAAAAAAGCCAGCGATTCCTTTTGGTTTCAAATCATCTCCTTTCACTGGTAGTGATCATTTAAATATCACGGTTAATTATAGTAAATTTTAGGGTTGGTATCAAGTAATTTTTTGGAAGCGCCCCTAAATTTTGTTACTTTTTTTATTGGTAATGTCCCTCAGGGGACTGCTTCGTCGTCCCGATTTTATCGGCATTCTTCGCAGAGACATGCTGTTTGGAAGTACACCCCCTATCATCCCCCTCAAGGGGGAAGAAGAAAAAAATCCTCCCTTGAGGCCTGTCCGCCTCCGGTGGAGAAGATACAGGTGGGTGTTATTTCCCCTGTTGTCGAGCGTAAGCAAGACACCGGGTGTTTTGGGTAAACGGTTTGTCGAAGGGTTCACCCTAAGCCTATTGATGGGTTCCTGTTTCAACTAAATTTACCCTGATTGCCCCGATAAAATTCCAATTCTATCGGGGCAAAAGAAAAGTACACATCTAATTCTTTAAACAAGATGAGAGCGAGGGTCATCTACCCACTCCTGCTGAGATTGCTATCACTTATTTCCCTCACAATGACCATCCCTCTGGTTTTTGTTTCTTTGCTTCTCACTTTACCTATAACTCTTTTCCTTCCTCCCCATAGGTGGACAGTATTTTCTTCTTGCGTAATGGAGATAAGTTTACTATTTTATTTGGCATGCAATTATTTAAAAATATAGGAGCTCTGGGATGAAACCCTATGCTGGAATAATCAGAAAAATCTTAAACATCTGGATACTCATCTTTGTCGCAGGAACAACTTTTTCAATTGCTGTTACACAGACAGCTTACTTTCTGGCATTTGTCTTCTGGGTACTGCTAATGATCTATCAAAAAAAGTTCCTCATATCTCGTACACCGCTTGATTACTATTTCCTTGCCTATTTGATTGTAGGAATCATCGCAACGATCTACTCTGTAGAAAAAGGGAACACTGTCATTTTTGTGAAGCGGCTTCTGCTTATTCCAATAATTTACCTCATAGCTGATAATGTACGGGACAAAAAATTTCTTAAAACACTGCTCCTCACACTGATCGGAGCAATGGTTGTACTATCATTTATCGGGATTAAAAAGTATCTTGGAGGTGTTGGAGGAATAGAGGGCAGACTCAAGCTTTTTCATCATTACATGACGTCCGGTGGGATTTTGATGATTGTGAGTTTAATTACATTTTCTTTTGCATTTTCTCCCATCCCCAAAAAGCTCAAAATTGGCGCATTTGCAGCCGGTGTAATTATGATTTTCCCTCTTATATTTACATTTACACGAAGTTCCTGGCTGGGGTTTATCAGCGGCCTATTTCTCATAGGAATTTTGCAAAACAAAAAATTGATTGTTGGACTGCTAATAGGAATTCTTCTCTTTCTATTCCTCTCACCTGTATCAATAAAAAAACGGGCTTTGAGCATTTTTGATCCTCATCATCCAAAAAACATTGAACGCATCTACATGTGGAAGGCAGGCATCAAAATGATGAAAGATCATCCACTAACAGGAGTGGGAGATATTGATCTTGGAAAACTATACGAAAAATATAAGTTACCAGAAGCAAAAGAAAAAGTCGGACATCTCCATAACAATCTTATTATGTTCGGAGTAACACTTGGCATTCCAGGCCTTCTCGTTCTTCTGGCTCTCTTTTTAAAAATCTTTATCGAAGAATTAAAAATTTATTATTCTATCCCCCAAAAAGAGTGGCTCTTACGAAGCACAGTGCTGGGAAGTCTGGCAGTGTTTGTGGGCTTTCAGGTCAATGGCCTTTTCGAATGGAACTTTGGTGATGCTGAGATTGCAATGTTACTCTGGTTGAGTGTTGGCTTAGCCCTGGCAGTAAAAAAGATGACACCAGCGTATCTTAAATCTTGAAAAAAGTAAAGATGAAAACGAGAGGGAAAAAATTAGTCAGTGAAGGAGTCTTCATCTCCGGAATGTCGCTCCTCAGCAAAGGGATGGGAGTAATCAGGGAAGTTGCTCTGGCTTACTTTTTCGGCACCTCAAAGTTAGTCGATGCCTACCGTATTTCTATGAGTGGCGTCTTCCTGCCTCTTCACACAATAGTTGGATTTGCTCTCAACGACTCTCTTATTCCTACTTTTAAAAATCTATGGGCAAATAATAGAAAAAAACTGCTCTGGATTCTGGTTAACCAGCTATCTTTTTTGTTGATCGTAATAGGTATTATCATAGTTCTCCCGATAGAATTCTTTGCACACGGATGGATTAAATTGCTTGCTCCCGGATTTGATGCAGAAAGAATAAATCTGGCAGTACAAATTACACGCTGGATGGCTCTTGTAATACCTTTTTACATAATCTCCAGCCTGGCAGTTATTGTATTAAACAGCTTTTATATTTTTAAAATACCTTCTCTCAGACCTGTAGTACAGAATCTCTTTTTGCTGGGAGCTATCTACCTTACCGTGAAAACAAACTCACCGACTCCCTTAGGCCAGGCTTACCCCTGTGCGTTTATCTTCTTCTTTTTCCTTCTTCTTTTACGATTGAAAGGACGCTGGAAATTTGCCTGGTCAAACAATCTGCAAAGAGTCAAAAAGGTCTGGGCGTATTATCTGGTCTCGTTTTTACCTCTTTTGATATTTGTTTTTATTCAGCGTGTAAACATCCTTGCTGATAAAATCATTTCCTCATTTCTTGCTGTCGGGTCAATTGCATCTTTGGAATATGCAAGATTTATAATAGAAACTCCTGCAGTGACTGTCGGACTGGGGTTGGTTCAGGTAACTCTTCCATTTTATAGTGACCTTTACTCAACCGGTCAGAAAGAGAAGCTTTTGAATAATGTTAAAAGCGTTGTCTATTTTGGCTTAGTTCTTATGATTCCTCTCAGCCTTTTTTTATGGCTTGAAGCAGAAGACATAATAAAAATAATATTTGGATACGGCAAATTTAAATCCACATCAGTGAACTTAACTGCATCTGCTCTAAGGGGTTTTTCATTTGGACTGTGGGCTTATTTTTCAGCTTACTTTCTCCAGAGAGTCTACAATGCACAGCGGAAAAACGGGCCGCTGCTCCTTTTTGCTGCACTTTCTCTTGGATGTAACATTATTCTCAACATTACCCTCTCCCGGATAATTGGAATTGAGGGAATTGCTGTGGCAACGAGCGTGGCAAATATTCTCTTTTTTCTACTGCTGATTCTTTTTCTGGATAAAAAATTGACTCTGGAACTTTTAAGATTCATGGGATTTTTACTCACTGGGGTGGTGATTCTCGGTTATGGACTATTCCTGCTCAGAACTCATCTTCCCAATTTAGCTCAGCGAATGGCAATAATTATTCTGCTCGGCACTATTCTCTGGCTCGGATGGTTGATGCTGTCCAGTGAAAGCCGGGTCTTAATGATAAGGCTAAGAGGGACTGTAAAAAAGTTCATAAGAAGATAATATAACCATGAATATATGCGCATTCGGACGTTCACTCCCTATTCATCAATTAGGAGGAATGGAGTATCATTTTGAGGATTTAACGTGTGCTCTCAAGGAAAGAGGACACAACGTTACAATTATTACTACACAACACCCTGATGGGATAGAATACGAAAAGAAAAACGGTGTGGATATTTATTATCTTCAGGGGACACTTCCCGGCAGATATGAGTTCGGCTTCTGGAAAAAGAGCGTTAAAAAATTTGAAGAACTAAAAAATATCAAAAAGTTTAATCTCATTTACAGTGAAAGCATTGCAGCCTATGATTATTTGAAAGAGAAGATTAAAGAACGGTCTTCTCTACCAGTTGTACTAATTGCACACGGAACTTTTTGGGGACAACTTACTACAAAATTAAAGAGCAACATTCTTTCGCCGAATACAATCATTGGAACATTAAAAAATCTGTACGGCTACACACTGGAAAGAAAAGTTTATTCTAATGTTGATTTTATCGTCGCAATAACTCAAATTGTAGCAGAAGCCCTCATAAAAAATTTAAATGTAGCGCCGAATAAAATCCGTATTATTCCCAATGGAGTTGATGTAGAAAAGTTTAGACCGGATAACAATCTAAGAAATAGTTTTAGAAAAAAACTCGGTTTTGGAGAAGACGAACGGGTCATCTTAAGTGCTGGAAGACTTCATCGTGCAAAAGGTGTACAGCTAACCATCTCAGCAATGCCCTTTATTTTAAAACACATTCCGACAAAATTGTTGGTTATCGGTGAGGGAGAATATGCAAAAAAATTAAAACGATTGACCCGAAAACTCCGGTTAGACAATGAAATCGTTTTTCTTGGTAGGGTTCCTCATCAGGAACTGGCAGCTTATTATAACGCATGTGATCTTTTTGTAATGACGACACTTGAAAAAGAGGGGCTGCCTCTTACTTTGTTGGAAGTAATGGCTTGTAAAAAAGCCATTGTAGCCTCGAGGATTGGGGGAATTTCTGATCTCTTGGAACACGGCGTAACCGGAATTTTGATCAAACCAGGGGACAAAAGAGATTTGGTTCGGCAGAGTGCTAAGCTATTACAGGATAATCAATTGGCAAATTCTTTGGCCAAAAGGGCTTGGCAAAAAGTAACCCTGGAATACAGCTCTAAAAAAACCGTCAATGAAATCGAAACCCTATTTATGCAGGCGGTGGACAGAAGATGAAAATGGAAAGTGTAAATTGTGCGATATGTGGGGAAGATAACACAGACATCCTCTATGTTGTAGATTCTTTCCGTATTGTGAGATGCTCAAACTGTGGTCTTGTTTATGTTAACCCAAGACTCTCCAACGATGAGTTGAAACACATTTATGATTCTCAAGACTACTACCGTTCTGGATACCCAAATTACTTGAGTAAAAAGAAATTCATTTACTGGGAATCTAAAAAGATTCTTAAAGACTCTAATTGACTGATACGAAGATTGTGATATCGAATTGTGTCCTTTCATCCTTATAAAAAAATCAAACTCCTCTCTCAGATATCTGACTATGCTCTCACAA
>CAZPNF010000008.1:10883-13513 GCA_964587715.1 uncultured bacterium
TTACTTGAGTAAAAAGAAATTCATTTACTGGGAATCTAAAAAGATTCTTAAAGAAATTGAAAGGGTTGGGAAACAAAAGGGAAAGAGAATTTTAGACATAGGCTGTTCATTCGGTTTTTTCCTGGACAGCGTCCGTGAACTGGGTTGGGATGCCTATGGGGTTGAAATTTCAAAATATGCTTCTGATTTTGCCCGTAACGAGTTACATTTAAATGTAACTACTGGCACTATAAATGATGTCTCTTACAGTGATAATTCCTTCGACGTAATTACCATGTGGGATGTTATTGAACACCTCTACGACCCGGTTTCTTCTTTAAAAAAAATCCGGGATCTTTTGAAACCCGATGGTATTTTAGCTCTTGCAACTCCCAACATTGGCTCGCCTTTATCGAGACTTACTAAAGAAAAATGGGAACAAATAAAACCGGCATATCACCTGTATTATTTCTCTCCAGGGACTTTAACAAAACTGCTGGAAAAATCCCAGCTGTCATTGGTGAAGTTATCAACTCAGGGTCTGGGTGGAACACTGAAATGGGTTATGGGACGGGATGGCCTTCCAGAGAAGGAAATGGCGACAGATTCCAGTCGGGTAAAGTATCTTCTTAAAAGTGGGACGAATAAATTTGCCAAAATTCTCACCATTGGTGAGAAAATAGTGGCTTATGCCAAAAAATAAAATGGTATTAAAAAACCAAAATATTATCTGTTTATCTTCTTCCCAATGGAATTCACCCACATGGGTAAATCCGCAGCATTTGATGTACAGATTGTCTCAATACAATCGTGTTCTTTATGTAGAACCTATCAGCATGAGGTTCCCATCAACCCGAAAATCAGATCTGTCCAAAATTGTTTATAGAATTAAAGGATGGTTCAGAGGGGCAAAGGCAGTAAAAAAGAGGCTGTGGGTATATTCTCCTATTGTAATTCCCCTTCATCACATTAAACCAATCCGGATTCTGAATCGGTTATTCCTTAAGATCTCTCTACGCACCATACAAAAATTTCTCCACTTGCACAATCCCATTCTCTGGATATTTCTGCCAACAGGAGTAGATTTAATCGGGTCATTCGGTGAAAAGCTCGTAATATATCACTGCGTGGATCAGTATTCAGCAAATCCAGGGGTAAATAAGGAATCCATTACAGGACTTGAACACCACTTGTTGAAAAAAGCCGATCTGGTTTTTACAACTTCAAAATCTCTGTATAATGACAAAAAAACTTTAAACAAAAACACATTCTATCTTCCGAATGTAGCTGATGCTGCCCATTTTAAAAAAGCACTTAAAGATGCAACTGTGGTTCCAGAAGATTTAAAGAAGGTGCCTTCACCAATAGCAGGTTTCTGGGGGGCTGTAACCGGTTACAAAATTGATTTAAAACTAATAGCATTTGCAGCAGACAAACTGCCCGAAATTTCCTTTGTTCTTATAGGCCCTGTGGGAACAGGCGATCCGGGTACAGATCTTTCCTTGCTCAAAAGCAAAGAGAATGTTTATCTTTTTGGATCAAGAGATTACAAAAAACTGCCCGGATATTTAAAAGGTTTTGATATTTGTTTTATACCTTTTAAATTGAATGAAACAACACGAAACGTTTTTCCCATGAAGTTCTTTGAATACCTCAGTGGAGGAAAACCAGTTGTCTCTACAAATTTAACTTCTTTAAGGGATTACAGTTCTTACTGCTATCTTGTTAGAGACAGCAAAGAGTTTGTCCAGAAGATAAAAAAAGCATTGGGAGAAAATGAAACAGATCATAAAGAACAGAGAATCCAACTGGCAGAAAAGAACTCATGGGAAAGAAACGTTGTGAAATTATCCGAGGTAATTCTCCAGAAAATCTAACTGCTCTGTCTAAATTTTGACTCAATGCTGGAGGAAAATCAATTTGAGAGTAGCTCTTATACACGATTGGCTCACTGGCATGCGTGGTGGGGAAAAATGCCTCGAAGCATTCTGTGAAATTTTCCCGGATGCCACAATCTTTACACTTGTACACATAAAAGGTTCGGTTTCGCCTACTATAGAAAAGATAAAGATCAAAACCTCTTTTGTACAAAAACTACCGTTTGTCAAAAAAAAATACAGGAGTTATCTTCCTCTCTTCCCAACTGCCATTGAGCAGTTTGACCTAAGGGATTTTGATCTAATCCTCTCATCCAGCCACTGTGTTGCCAAGGGTGTCATTCCACATGCCGAAGCACTTCACATATCTTACTGCCATACACCAATGCGATACGTGTGGGCAATGTATCAGGAGTATTTTGGAGCAGATCGGTTAAGGGGTATATCAAAATGGATGATTCCATTCTTTGCCCATTATTTGAGAATGTGGGATCTCACAAGTAATGCAAGAGTGGACGAATTTATTGCCAATTCAGAAAATGTTAAAAAGAGAATATGGCGTTACTACAGGAGAGAAGCAGTAGTTATTCATCCCCCTGTGGATACAAAAAATACAAAATTATCGCATGGAGATGAGGGTTATTTTTTGATTGTCTCTGCTTTTGCTCCGTACAAAAGAGTTGATCTTGCTGTTGAGGCCTTTAACCAATTGGGAGAAAAACTCGTTATCATAGGCACTGGCCAGGAAGAAAAAAAATTAAAGCGAATGGCACG
>CAZPNF010000008.1:13523-13809 GCA_964587715.1 uncultured bacterium
GGGTGGATCAACTCTGAGAATCTCAGTCAATATTACGAAGGCTGCCGTGCCCTGATTTTCCCTGGAGAAGAGGATTTTGGTATTGTACCGCTTGAGGCACAATGCTACGGAAAACCTGTAATAGCTTACGGTAGAGGAGGCGTGCTGGAAACAGTAAAAGGCAAATGGCTGTCTTTTACTAAAAAGCAGAGAGGGAAAAACACAGGTATCTTTTTTGAAAAACAGACAACTGAACAGCTCATTGCTGCTGTAAAACAATTTCAGAAAACAGAATTTGATAATCAAT
>CAZPNF010000009.1:0-13379 GCA_964587715.1 uncultured bacterium
AAAAAACAATGACTTAGCCCTACTAATGGTATAGTAACTGTTAAAGAAAAGCCAGAGCGATCATGCTATAGCGGATATTAAAAAGCCGTCGATCCTATGACCGACGGCTTTCTAAATAATAGATGAGTTTATTTGTTCGTTTCTATTCTTCGAACTTTATAGACTCAGATGGACAGTCTTCCGCAGCTTCACGGATACAGTCCTCATTGGCATTAATATCTGCCCCGTCAATGACCTTGGCAGTATCATCCCCCATTTCAAAAACATCGGGACAGGTACTGACACAGAGTTCGCATGCTATACAATCTTCCTCAATCCACACTTTCTTAAGAGCCATTTTTGCCTCCTTTCTTTAAGATTTCATGTAACTATTCAGGTATTGTTTTATTTTGACAGGATAACAGGATTCACAAGATATCCAACAATCTTGTTTATCAATTTTTTAGTGAGATTCCGGAACTTTCAGGCAATTCACGAACTTTTCGTTTAACTTCAACTTTTCGTTCTCCGAAATTTAAAATTAAACCGACATCCTTTTTTGTAGCGGTAAGATAATTCACCAATTGAATCTCGTGAGCTTTTACAACCCGCCGAACGGATTTTAGCTCTAAAATTATTGTATCATCAACAATAATATCAGCGACAAACTCTCCAACGATCTCTCCTCCATAATAAACTTTTATTGGCCGTTGCGACTCTGCTTTTAAATCTGCTTTTCTCAGTTCGATAAGCATGCATTTTTCGTAGACTGATTCTAAAAAACCAAATCCCATTTTATTATAAACTCGAAAAGTACAACCAATTATTTTTTCAGTCAGTTCTTTGTATTTCATTTTATTCATCCTTCCATAGGGTATGATCATTATTTTGATTTACTGGATTAACTTTCCTGTTAATCTTGTGAATCCTGTCAAAAAGTATCTGAATAGTTAAGATTTCATTTTATAATTTAAACTGCCTCTTATACATTTTTTGAAGGAGCTCAGCTATAGCCTTTGGTTTCATATGAGAAAACGTATTTTGCAGCTCGTTAAGATGAATGGGTATACCATATCTGACAACTATAGACTTTCTCTTAGGTCTGAAAATCAGCCTGAACGGGTGGTAACGAGCAATAAAAGGAGGATTCAGTACCATTCGATCATCAGCACCTTCTACTCGGAAAAAGAGTATATAAAAATCACGTCGTGATTTTTGTTCTAAAGTCTTCACTACTTCTGTCACAATCCATCCAAGCCCTGGCCGCCACACAGGCAAAGCAGTGGCTCCACCATCTGGGAAAAGTAAAACATGATTGCCATTGATCCAGCTCTGAGCAAAAGTTTTAATAGATGTTGTATTGAAACGCGCAGATTGGTATCTATCAATTGGTAGAGCACAAGCCTGAACCCAATCAGCAAAGGGGCCAAAATGTCCCGGATTTTTGGAGGGTATTCCAAACTCTTCTTTAGTCACAGAAACAGGAAAAATCCAGGACTGGAAACTGGGGATGATTCCCCTGGCCAAAAGCCAGCCCAAAAAACGGAAATTATCTGTCCTATTAGAAATTTCGGCCATTGAAGCAGCAAGAGCAAAGAAATCAAATCCTAAAGCCGACGGATGTTCGCCAACAAGAAGGAGAGGAAAATCCTTGGAGAGAAAATTTTTGGCATCCCGGTTTATTACAACCTTCAACTGCAGCCCTAACTTTTCCAAAAAACGCTTGCTCCCTTCAAAAATTCCTTTCTCTTTGATATCCTCGTTAAGGGATCTGCACTGATTAAGAAAAGAAGTCACTGGCAGAATCCACCGCCGATCAACAAGCCGATAGAAAAAACTCTCCTGGCGATTTTTTCTGTGCACTTCCAACAAGAGTTCCAGAGGAGTTTTTGTAGAAGCTCCCTCTTCCAACGTATTTAAATTAGCTCGCTGAAATGCATTAGCCATTGCAGCAAAACGTCGGAGAAAAGGTTGTTGAAAAAGTTCTATCATCGGTGTATAAAGCGACTCAAACTCCAGCTTATTTTTATTAATACATATTTTGAGAGAGAAAAATCAAACCTGAGAACACCAAAGCGAATCGGATTCCCGTGAAATTCAGAAATAGGAGCTTCCCAGCCTTCTCTTAATTCAACAGCAGCAAATCCGTTGACAGAACTTTATTCACCTTTACATTTAAAAATTGTCCAGGGCATTGCTGGCAGACTTTTCAAATAACCCTTCAGCCAATCGTACTGGGGATGTTTTTCTAAGAACTCATCTGCATCGAAACCTATGTTACAGGAGCTCCCCCATTTTGCCCAGAACTCCCATTTTGCTGCCATGTTTGCGTCAAGCACTTTGCCGTCAATAGTTCCACCGGGGAGGTATGCACCCAGACTCCCCGGCACACTTCCATTATCAAGATACCAATGACCGCATATAGTTCTGGAACTTGGTTTTTCTTCTCCAAGGTAAACATCGTAATGATCCGCCAGCATTCTTTTGGCTTTTTCCACGTCGATTTTTCCGTAGTATTTTTTCATCAATTGATTCCAGCGTACACGACGAGCAACACAGAAACTCCTTATGTCATCGTATGAAGCATTTGTTTCTTCTCTCAAAATCTTTATGTTGCTTGCAACATTTGAACCTGTAAAATAGCCGCTTTTCTTTTTTTCTAAACTGTGGTTTTCCAAACCAAGTTCAAGTCGGGCAATCTCGTTTGTTTTTATATCTCCTACAAGCCAGGAATTAGCATAGGCACCGTTGTTGTTTTTTATCATGATATCTGCCCATTCATCAATAGTGTTGGCGTACTGCATAGCTTTTCTAGCTCTCTCAAAGATCGGTGTACCTTGAGGATTAAAACCATGAAAACCTCCAATTGTAGTCTCGGTGCCAACAAGACTTGCTCCAGTAATAAAGAAGTCTGTTGCGCTGTATATGCATGGCCCCCAGGATTGCATTAAAATTCTGTGGCCTTTTTCTGGAAGAATATCCACAATAATATTGCAAAATCTGAGAAGAGTATAATCCGACCATGAGTTGTGAGCCATCACAATTTTACCATCAGCAGTTGCTTCTCCGGTAGCAATAAAGGCACTGCATCCAGCACCGTAGATTTTTTTCTTTTCCTCAGGCCACCAGTACCAGAGAACATCGAGAAAGCCATTCATAAAAACCATCTCATCAAGGTTTATCTTTTTACCTGCCTTCTGGAGTCCTGCTACCATTCCCTTCATTTCTTCCATGTATTCTTCTGATATCTTATCCTTAAAAAGGTTAGAAGCCTTATCAACGAAGAAATCAATATCTTTTGCAGTATTAAACTTTTCAACATAGGCAACTGTTTTCAAAAAGTCATCAATTTCATTGGCAGTACGATAGCCTCGCTGAAATCCCCTTTCAAAGGGCTTACCTTCAATGTGCAAAAAAATCCAGCCGTTTTTGTCGTATCGATAAGCCTTTGCCAGCCACTGGTTTTCCTCCTTTGTCAGGTTTTTGTCTGCTCCAAAAGAGAGAACACTAGCTACAAAAAAGAGAAAGGCCGAGCATACTAAAATTCTTTTACGCATTTTGTTTCCCTCCTATTTTAAAGCTTAAAATAAAATTCCTCCCCGGACCATTGATACCGGATATGTGTTGACGATAGTTTATATCAAAAATGTTTTCTACGGCAAACTCTATGTTCCCCCAGTTCTTTACATTAAATGCTGTCCGAAAATTGACAGTTTGCCAGCCAGGTGTACCTCCCGGGGGAATTCGTGGATCATCTTTGTTGTCTTGAGAAAGGCGATTCTGTTTCCTGGCGAATCGTGAATAGAAATATAAATAAAAGTTTTTGCCACGCCATTCCAGGCCCATCAAACCAAATGTTGGAGGAATTCCACCTACAGGCTCATTAGCAGTAGTATTTTGCCCGTATGTGCTGGTAAGATTAAAGAGAAAAACGAGCTTAGGCATCAAGTAGTAGTTTATTTCTATCTCAGTTCCACGGATAAACGCATTGCCAATATTCTTCTTAGTCTTAACTTTGTACGTGGTACCATTTATCTCGATTGTTGAAGAACCATTGTACGTACTTGGAGCACTTGCCAACAGGCCTGAAATTCTTGAGTAATAGAAAGAGATAGATCCTTTTAATCTAGAAAAGTCCAATTTAAAACCGCTGTCTAAGCTCAGCATTTTCTCTGACTTGAGGTTTGTGTTAGGAACTTCGTACGTTTCCCCTTTAGATTCCCCTAATTTTGAAATGTCGCTCAGGTTTGGAGCACGAAAAGCCTGAGCAATATTTGCGTTAAAGAAAATCTTATCATTAAACTTCCGAATCAATCCTAAGCTACCAGTTAGCGAGTGAAAATTCTGTTTGATTTTGCCAAACTGAATTGTTGCTGCTGGCTCAGTTGGTATTGTAAAATGCGTGGCAAAATAGCTGAAACGGAGACCCGCTATTGCCTTCCATTTTTGGGTTAAAGTGATTTCATCCTGTAAGAATAAGCCAAAACTGTTGTATTTCGCTCCATCAGGATAGCGTCCGCGGATATCTTTTTCTGATACACCGGTTCTCGTGTCTACGTAGAATCTTTCACTGGCTACTTTGTCTAAATAGATCTCAGTACCGTATGTGAGGGAATGCTCTCTAAATAATGAATTTAACTGGAATGTGAAACCAGTAGTTCGCACATCATCTTTTTCTTTTGTCAGCGGGGACGTGATTACTTTTTGTATTTCGCGACCTTCTTCCTGCCTATGATAGGAAAGCGAAGCACGTAGAGAGCTCACGAATTTCCCCTGTAACTTGTTTTTGTAAATTAAGTACACTAAGTTACGATTTTGTGGTTGATATACCCACCTGGAGTAGCCACTGTTTTCATACTTGTCGTAACGAGGTACATCAATTTTCTTTGCCATCTGATAAGCTAATGTAAGGGTTTGAAAAGATGCGATAGCATAGACCAATTTAGAGTCAAAATCGTAAGCCTTAAACCCTGTGGGGGTTTGCTTCAAGCCGTTTGTAGATTTCTCAAGCTGGGGATAACGGCTGTTTGCTCCGCGTCTTAAGTCACCATAATTTTTATGGCTAAACTCAGTTAAGAACGCAAATTTGCTGTTACTTAGCGAGAATTCGGCCCCTGCAGTTTTTTCTTCATCTGCTGAGGCATATCGGCTCAAGATACTATAATTCACGTTCAGGTTTCCAGAAGTTGAACTACTAATCTCAGGAGTTTTTGTAATTACATTAATTGTACCGCCGAGTGCATCGCTTCCGTAAAGCACAGATGTGGGACCGCGTACCACTTCGATCCGTTGTAAGCTGAGATTGTCAATAGTCGTAAGGTATTGATGATTGCCAAACCGATACGTAGAATTGTTGAGCCTTATCCCATCTACCAAAATCAGTATCTGGTTGGAACT
Source organism: uncultured bacterium (assembly GCA_964587715.1). GTDB lineage: Bacteria > Zhuqueibacterota > QNDG01 > QNDG01 > DSAB01 > CAYYPT01. The sequence goes on from CAZPNF010000009.1 coordinate 5,377, forward strand.
CAACCCACGAATTATAGCAGATCCGCCTCCGTGACTGGTTTTTTGAACAAAGATGCCTGTTTCTTCCCGCAGTGCTTCAGCAGTAGTTTTTGCATTGCGTTCTATGATTGATTTTTCAGAAACAATATTGATTGGATAAGAAACATCTGTCACACACCGATTCGTACGGGTTGCTGTGACAACAACTCTGTTTAATTTTATGACCCTCTGGCGAAGTGTGATCTTATTCAAGTTTAAAACTTCATTGCTACTAATTTCGACATTTTTGATAATCTTTTTCTCAAAAGCTATGTGAGAAAATTCTAGCGTATAAATACCTGGCACAATATTTTTGATTACAAAATATCCACTCGAGTCAGCAACATCTCCGTATCCCTCAGGTTTTAATACAACTTGTAAATCTAAAATGGGCTTGTTATGCGAATCAATAACAGTTCCCTTTACTGTTCCTGTTTGAGATTTGTGGTCCAGAAGCTCTTGAATCTTCAATATCAGTTTGTGAAACTCTTCTTCACTAAATCCTTCGGACTGATAAACAATCTTTCCCCGGCTGTCAACAAGAATATTCCTTGGAACATATTTTGTCGCAAATAATTTATAAATCTTGCGGTGAGGATCCGGGGCTATAAAGAAAGTAAAACCCTTTTTCTTTTTAAATGCTGCCAATTGTTCTTTTGTATGTTCTCTTCCTATACCAATGACCATAAATTTTTTGTCTTTGAACCTTTGCCACATATCTTTTTCTAAGTGCGGAATTTCTGCATTGCACGTGGGACACCAGGTAACAAACAAAGTAATCAAGAATACTTTCCCTCGCAGATCAGCAGTGTTTATTGTTACACTATCTATCGTCGTCGCAGTAAAATCCGGGACTGTCTGACCTAATTTGGTAATGGTTGTATTTTTTACATCTTCTATGTTGTCCTCCTGTTGAGCTGCTGCAACCTGGAACAGAGCTACAGTAACAATCCAGCACAAAACAAATATGCGTTTCATAACCTGTCTCCTAATTATTTTACTTGATAAAATAGAAATAATTACTTATTCTATATTAAACAATGTAGTATTTTGAGATTAAAAAATCAATCATTTAATTGATCTTCGGGAAAGAGAAGTGAAGAAATTTGTGCGTCTTATCGTTCGAAGATGGATTCAGGGGTGGGACGATATTCACAATCAGGAGGTTCGGAGCAAATACGGTTCGCTGGAAGGCTGGGTCAGCATTACAGTAAACTTTTTGCTGTTTCTTATTAAAAGCATATTGGGGATTTTAACAGGCTCCATCTCACTGATTGCAGATAGTTTTCATACGTTGTCGGATGTTTCCACTTCACTTGTTATTGTAGTCTCTTTTCGGGTAGCTAAAAAACCCTCTGACGCAACTCATCCTTTTGGGCATGGAAGAATGGAGGCCATCGCCACTTTGGTGGTAGCAGTTCTCCTTTCATTGGTAGGGATAGAGATGATCAAAAGTGGAGTTGGCAGATTCCTCCATCCCAGGAATTTTGAAGCTTCGTGGTGGATCATCGGCATAATAGCCCTTACTATTTTAATAAAAGAACTCTTAGCTCAATTTGCCAGAGAAATAGGAAGGTTAATCCAATCCCCAGCGATCGAAGCAGACTTCTGGCATCACAGAACAGATGCTCTCTCATCGGTCTTGGTAATTCTCGCCTTTGTAGGGCAGCATTTTGGTATTCTGCATCTGGATGGAGCAGCAGGAATATTAGTGGCAGGGATGATCATCTACACAGGGTGGGAGATTGCCCGGAAGGGAGTGGACGATCTACTTGGAACACAACCACCAGAGGAACTTGTCCAGAACGTGAAAAAAACTGCCAGAGCATTCCCTGAGGTACTGGATGTTCATGATCTTATCATTCATCAGTACGGCCAGAAAATGGTTCTTTCATTTGACATCGAAGTATCTGAAAAACTCTCCCTTAAACATGCCCACGCCATTGCAGAACAAGTTGAAAAAACAATCAACAAAAAATTTAAGACACATACAACTGTGCATTTGGACCCTGTAAACGTCAAGGATCCTGAAACAAAGAAAATACATAAATTTCTAAATAAACTGCTGGATCAATATGATGAGGTGGTTTCTTTTCACGATCTCAGAATAACAGATAAAAACGACACAAAAGATATTCTTCTTGATCTAGTTATCAACCCAGAAGTGGAAGATACAGAAGCGGAGGACTTAAAGCTGAAAATAAAAGAGGCCCTATTAAGTGCTTTCCCATCAGTTAACAATGTGATCCTTGAAATAGAACCGAAGTATGCGCTGTGAGGTAGTTATGAATATAAAAATCAGAAAATGGAGTTTTCTTCTCTTATTTCTTTCTTTAGTAAATCTTACATGGGCAAAAGAAAAAACAAACGACTTCAGCGTACTTTCTTCTTCTGAAGAATCATGCGTTATTGCTTTTAGTCCATCCCATTTTCAGGTAGATACTCTGGTTATAGCTGGCAAACACTACCAGATAATGAATTTTGACATGGCAAGTTTTCCTGAACATACAGGCGAACCGATGATCCCCTCAAGGATTCTGGTAGTGGGCATCCCTCCTTCCGGAGGAGTAAAAGTTTCTGTGATAAGCTCTGATTTTATAGAAAAACAGGAAATGAGACTGCTGCCTATTCCCTTGCTGGAGAAAAAGGATAATCTCCCATATGAGATATATAAAGAGGGACCTCTTTACCAAAAATCGGGTTTTACACCTGGTACTCTCTATAAACCGGAAGAACCTGCATATTTCGGAGATCAACGGATAGTGCGGATTCATCTTTACCCTATTCAATACAATCCCACAGAAAACAGAATCCACTACTACACACGAATCGTTCTTCGCGTTGAGTTTGGGGGAAAAAGCAAAATGGCATATACCTCCGGACAGAAATTGAATAATGAGAGACTCTATCAAGAAGCCGTGGTAAATTACTCTGAGGCCAGAAAGTGGCGAAAGGGAATCAGTAAACAGGTGAGAAAAATAGTGAGAATTTTTGGGACAGGCCAGTGGTATAAAATTCCAGTTTCACAGGAAGGTCTTTTTAAAGTTTCCGGGAGCTTTCTTAAAAGCCACGGGATTGACATTGACTCGATTGATCCTGCCACGCTGAAAATATACAACAACGGGGGAAAAGAGCTTCCAGGAAATCTTAACTTTCCCCGACCAGACAGTCTCATCGAGAACCCAATTCTTCTTTTTGGTACAGATGACGGCAGATTTGACGAATCGGATTATTTTCTGTTCTACGGAAAGGGAGTAAACGGCTGGGAATATAATCCAGCAAATAAAACATACAATCACTATATCAACCATTACACTGATAAGAATATTTATTGGCTTGTGTTTAACGATGGGAAACAGGGCAGACGCATAGAAACAGCGCCGTCCTCATCTGCCCAGGGAGCAGAAGACATCAATTCTTTTGTAGATTACTTTTTCTTAGAACAGGAAATCTACAACCCTCTGGAAGGAGGCATAGATTGGCTCGGATATTTATTTACTGATCAAACACCCTCCAGATCATACGAATTAACATTCAGCAATCCAATTCCAGAAGATACTGTCGGGTTTCGCTTCAGGCTTGCCAGTACAACTTCTGGCACTCATCGTTTCGACATAAGCTTCAATGATCAGGTTTTCAAACAGATCAGTTTTCCCGGTCCATATTCTTCTGGAACAATAAGGTTTTCCTCTCAGACTGCTCTTTTATCAGCGGCCAATCTACCAGATAAGGCGACTCTCTCATTTCAGTACACAGGTCCTGGCCCTGCACCGAATGCTTACTTAGATTGGTTTGAGGTGGAGTACGCTCGTTACCTGCGAGCATCCAGCGGAGAGCTCATTTTCTTTTCTCCACAGACTGAAGGATTTTACAATTACCAGCTGTCAGGATTCAACACAGAACCCTTTGTTTTAGATATCACAGACTTTTCCAGAATCCGAAGGATGGAGTTAAAATTGGTTTCTGGAGGATGGGAGTTCGCTGATTCAGCAGGTTCTCTGCCAAAGAAATACATTGCTGCTCAACCATCAGGTCTTCTTTCTCCAGAAACAATCACAAAGGATACGGTCTCCAATCTAAGAGATCCTTCCAATGGTGCAGATTTAATAATCATCACGCATCCTGATTTTTACGATCAGGCTCTCAGGCTAAAAGAGCTGCATGAAAAGCACGATTCTCTCTCTGTTTTTATTGTTAACATTCAGGATGTTTACGATGAGTTTAGCTGGGGTCTCTACGATCCTACTGCTATTCGTGATTTTGTAAAAACTGCTTATGACAACTGGAATCCGCGACCTTCCTATCTTCTTCTCTTTGGCGATGGGGATTACGATTATAAAAATATAATATCAAATAACGACAAAAACTGGATACCACCGTTTGAATACAGCGGATTGACGGAGAGCAGCACCAGGGCATCGGATGATTGGTTTACCTATGTATCGGGGAATGATTACCAGATGGACCTGGCAGTAGGACGACTCCCTGTTCAGTCTAAAGAAGAGGCCAGAACAGTTGTTGATAAAATCATACGGTATGAAACTGATCCTCTGTGGGGCGATTGGAAAAGCCTTGTAACGATAGTCGGAGACGATGAGAAGGGCGAACCTCTGAGTGAGAATGAAACTACCCACATTATAGCCTCAGAGTATATTGCTGAGCATTGTATTCCGCCGCTTTTTAACTTAAAGAAAATTTACCTCACTGAATATCCAGAAGTTATTACTACGTTCAGATCCAAACCACAAGCCAGGGATAATCTGATTGATCAGATTAATTGTGGAACCCTGCTTGTCAATTATGTGGGGCATGGCAATGACGAAGTCTGGGCACACGAGAAGATATTCCAGAGAGACATCGACTTACCAGCTTTACACAACGGAGCAAAACTGCCTCTTTTTTATGCAGCAACCTGTGCATTTGCCCGGTACGATAACCCAAACAATCAGAGCTTTTCCGAGGAACTGCTCAACACAGAGGGAAAAGGAGCCATTTCTGTTATAGGAGCATCCCGGTTCTGCAGTGCTTTCCATAATGAAGCACTGGACAAAGTATTCCTGAGAAACCTTTTCTCGGATCATGGTCTCACGCTCCGTCTGGGGGATGCAATGCGTCTGGCAAAGCTAAGTACCGACATAAGGGAAAACAACGAAATGTACCACATACTGGGAGATCCAACAATGCGATTGGATGTTCCAAAGTACCGTACCGTTTTTACAAAAATAGAACCGGATACTTTTAAAGCTTTAAGCATTGTAAGAATTGAAGGAACTGTAGAAAAAAGCGGAAATCCGTGGAATGATTTTAACGGAAAGCTAAATCTAAAAGGGTTTGATTCAAAGAAAAAAGTTGTTTACGTAACTCTGTATGGAACCAGGATTCCTTACAACTTACCGGGGAATACTCTCTTTCGTGGTGAAACAAAAGTTGAAAATGGTAAGTTTCAAATTTCCTTTATTGTACCAAAGGATATTTCCTACGGAGGCAACACAGCACGATTGAGCTGCTATTTCTGGAATAAAGAAACTGATGGAGCCGGGTATCGGGATGGAATTGAGGAAAGGGGAAGCATCAATTTAGTTGACAGGGAAGGCCCAGAGATAGAGCTTTACTTCAAAGGGCAAAAGAATTTCACCACAGGTGAGATGGTACCAGAGGAACCGGAACTTGCAGCTGTTATTCAGGATGAGAAAACTGGGGTCAATATTACAGGAGAAATAGGACACAAAATCGAGCTGACTATAGACGGAAATGAAAATAGGGATTTAACAGATTATTTCCAGTATGATGAAGAAAGTTATCTTGAAGGAAAACTTACCTATCGTTTGAACGGTATAAAATCCGGAAAACACAACCTGAGCCTGAAAGCCTGGGACAATGCCAATAACTCCTCTACCCAATTTATAGAGTTTAATGTAGTTCCGACGGGAGAGATCAGGATAGAAAGGGTACTTAACTATCCCAATCCTTTCAGCATTTCAACCCACTTTACTTTTCAACTTAACCAGAATGCCGAAGTAGAGATTAAAATATTCACAGTGGACGGAAGGCTCGTGAAACGCTTTGAAGGAATAATGGGAGAACCAGGTTTTAATATGTTCCCTCCAGGACCGGATGAGGGTTGGGGTGGAAGGGACGAAATGGGAGATTTACTTGCCAACGGAGTTTATTTATATAAAGTTATAGCTAAAGCTTACGTTGATGGAAAGAACTTGAAGAAAGAGGTTGTTGGCAGAATGGTAATCATGAGGTAATTTAGGGAGACAAGTAATAGCAATCTCAGCAGGAACGGGTAGATGAAAGCCCTCGCTTTCATCTTGAATAAAAGGCTTACGCCTTAAATCCGGGAAAATCTAGCGGAGTTAATCCGTAAGGATTTTATGGGGTAATGGTAGGGTAAACGCTACAACTCAAGAGAAATAAAAGGCATTTATGATGGCATCCCTGAGAGATCGTTCCAGAGACCGTTTCACTTATCTCTGGAACGATCTTAGGAATATCCAAAATGTTCACTAACAAAAATGTGTTTGTTCGTGTAAAAAGTTTAGTCAGGAGGCAAAATTGTACAGTGACATAGTAAAAGATCATTTTACTCATCCAAGAAACGTTGGAGAAATTGAGAACCCCGACTTAATTGGTACGGCAAAAAACGAAGCTGATGGAGATCAGGTGCAGCTTCATCTAAAACTTGAGGGGAACCGAATTGCCGATGTAAAGATGAAAGTCATGGGATGTGTGGCAGCTATTGCCTCTACCAGCCTTTTCACAGAGATGATAAAAGGAAAAACAATCACTGATGCAACAGTGATCTCAAAAGAGGAGTTGACTGCCAATCTCGGCGGTCTGCCAGAGCACAAAATACGATGCTCATTAACTTGCATTGATGCACTGAGAAAAGCAGTGAAGAGAAAAGATTAAAAAAATGGAAAAAGATGTTTATTTTACTATTAAAAAACGAGCCTCTGCTGAGATCAAAGTAAAGGGATCTCGTTTCATCGGACATGCAGCACCAATAAAAAGCCGCGAGGAAGCCGAGTCTTTTATAAAAGAAGTATCAAAGAAATACTACGATGCAACTCATAACTGTTTTGCTTACAGAGCGAATATGGGAGAAACATCTTTATTCCGAACCAGCGATGCGGGAGAACCCTCTGGCACTGCAGGAAAGCCGATCTTAAACGTTATAGACGGACTTGAGCTGACCAATGTGGTTTGTGTGGTTACTCGCTACTTTGGTGGCACCAAGCTTGGAACAGGTGGATTGGCCAGAGCATACAGTCAGTGTGCCGGAGAGACGCTGGAGAGAGAGGGAAAAGTTAAACACTTTAAGACTGTAACTATAAGAGTTGTTTTGGGCTACGAGCTGACAGGTATTGTTATGACTCTTGTATCGAGTTATAATTGTCAAATAAAAAATACTATTTATGGATCTGAAGTAGAGATGGTCCTTCGGATCAGGCAATCCAGTATAGATCGGTTTAAACAGAACCTTATAGACTCAACCTCAGGCAGGGTAAAGATCTTGAGAGAGGAGGTGTCGACTCGTTAAGACTCTTTTTCTTTTAATAGCTTTTTTTTCCGCTGCATTTTTTGCCGGAGCCGAAATTGCTCTGACTTCAGTAAAACGTATCACATTTGAAATCTGGGTAAAACGTGGAGTAAGGGGAGCAAAACAAGCCTTCACTTTTCTCCAGAAGCCAGAACGATTTCTTGCAACAACCTTAGTAGGAACAAACATTGCCGAGGTAGCAGCTGCATCACTGATGGCAATTTATCTTAAAAAATATTTGAGCGGATTTGCCATCACTGCTGTGAGTTCAACTTTGCTTCTCCTTTTTGGCGAAATTCTACCGAAGTCAATAGCCCGCCAAAGAGCTTCTTTTTTTACACTGCACTTTTCCCTTCTACTGCGAGCCATTTATTTTTTGCTTTATCCTCTTATATGGTTTGTTATAGAAATCTCCAGGTTTCTACTTAGACTTTTC
>CAZPNF010000010.1:0-13249 GCA_964587715.1 uncultured bacterium
GCAAAAATTAGCAGCGTTATTAGCCCTGGCACTTTTTGTCGTTACGGCCTGTGACAAAGGATTGGCTCCTCCTGAAGCACCATCCCAAACAATCAACTTTCCTATTGCTCCAGAGGGAGGAAATCCTGTCGGAGTGTGGGAACCCGACACAACAAATCCGGTTGATGTAACAATCATTGATAAGGGCAACCTCTCAGTACTTATTGACTCACTTGTAATTAAATCTGATCTCACTGGAATTTTTTCTTTTTCTGTAACCGGGGTTTGCTCTGTACAGGCAGTTTTAACCATTAATCCCATTGTTTATCTCCCAAATATTGAAAATCCACTCGTTTTGACTATTGCCGATACACTCCGCGGAACTGGACCTTACGAGGTAATTGATAACCGAGTTCTTGATCTTCCCGTTGAAACTTCCATTTTTCAGCTTGATACCCTTGGATTTACATCCCGTGCGGATAGTCTGGAACTCATCTCTCTGCCAAATACTTTCCCCCAGGAGGGATTCAGCGACATTCGTTTCTTCTTCGTTTTTCACCTGATTCGCTCAACAGAAGGAGAATTGCCATGAGATATTTAGCGTACCGAATACTTCTAATACTTCTCATTTTTTCTTCAGTTTACAGCCAGGAGATGGGTAAGAAGAAAATAGAATATGCCACGATTACTGGGCAAGTGGTAGAGTCAAAATCCGGGAAACCTATTATAGGAGCCAATGTCATTCTCCGTGGTACTATGCTGGGTGCTGCCACTGACATCAAAGGAAACTTTACTGTTTCTCAGGTTTTTCCCAGCACCTATACTGTCATGGTTACAGCCATAGGTTATAAGTCAGAAGAAAAAACCGTGCACGTTCTGCCGGGGAAAGAAGTCAGTCTTTCTTTCTCGCTCAAGGAAACCGTTATTTTGATGGACGGCATAGTAGTGACTGCCAGTCGATACCAGCAGTCTCTGGAAGATGTCCCTGTAAGTTTGAATCTTGTCCCTGCTCGGGAATTAAACGAGCGCAACATTTCTTCTCTTGATCAAGCCTTACGGTACGTTCCTGGAGTAAATGCTCTCGATGGCGGTCAGGTTACTATTCGAGGTTCCAGCGGTTTCAACCAGGGGATGGGAAGCCGTGTCCTTGTTCTTATTAACGGACAGCCTTTTATGACTGGCGACAACTGGAGCGTGAATTGGTATGCTATTCCAACGTCCAATATCAAACAGGTCGAGGTGATGAAAGGATCGGGCTCTGCTCTATACGGTTCCAGTGCTATGGGAGGTGTTATAAACATCATAACCAAGGAGCCGCCAGAAGGCAGCCACATCGATGTTCGCACTTTCACAGGTTTTTATAATCGTTCCTCCTATCCTCAGTGGCAGTGGACAGACAAACGTCACCATTTCGAGGGTACTGCCGTAGATTTTTCTACCCATTTAGGCGGCGTCTCGACTTTTCTATCTTCCAACTATAGGACAACCACAGGCTACAAAGAAAACGACGATCAGCAGATTTTCAACTTCATGGCAAAGCTTGGTTACAATTTGACAACTGATATTAGATTTGATCTCCTGACAGGTTACGGGAGAGACAAAGGCGGTTATTTTATTTACTGGAAAAATTTGGGGCATCCCTATGAAAATGGCTCTGATCCCTCCGTGTCCAGAACCCGCTCTCGTTTAAAAAACACATACGTATTCCCTTCTATTTCTTATGTTCTTAACAGTCGTGTCTATCTCTCGGTAAAAGGAAGATTCAACAACAGCTCTACAGAAGATCGTCTCCAGAGTAAATTTGGCAAAACTCCGGGGCAAGAAAGTGCTTTCAGAGCCTCCACTATTCACACCCGGGGAGGTGAAGTTCAGCTTAATACACAGGTTACTTCCCACGGAATCATGGTGATGGGAGGTGATTTTCAGAGCGACGAGGTGGAGTCCATACAATATCAGGGTCATCATCGAGTCTCCAAGGCTTCCTACTATTTTCAGTTAGAGCAAAAAGTGTGGAAGAGACTTAAGATAACACTCGGAGCCCGCTACGATGGGGAAAACGGTGAAGGGATCAGTGCAAGCGGTGAGCTTTCTCGGAAGCTCGGGTTTAACCTTAATCTTCCTTCAGAAACAAATTTACGTTTTTCTCTGGGAGAGGGATTCCGGACACCTGCCATTGGAGAGCGATTCGTCTCAACCTTTACCAGTGGTTTACATGTTGCTCCCAACCCTGATCTTCGGCCTGAGAGGAGTGTCTCCGGAGAAGTAGGGATCAGACAGGGCCTCAGTAAATCCATGAAGTTAGATGCAGCGATTTTTTATTCAGAGTACAACGATTTAATTGAACCCCAACTCGATCCAGGTCCCAATAATACCGTTGTTGTTCGATTCATGAATGTTGTTAAAGCCCAGGTGCGGGGACTTGATCTTTCCCAGCGAACCGATTGGTGGTCCCAACTCGTTTCAACCAGAATAGGTTACACTTTAATCGATTCTAAGGATCTCTCCCCGGGCGAGTATTACGGTGCTCCCCTTAAATACAGGTCAAAACACATGCTATACATAACAAACGACATAACATTTCATTCAGTAAAACTGGGCATTGACTTCAGATATTTGAGTAAGATTCAACGGGTCGACATATACCACAAAGCCTACATTCCTGATATAGATAAGCTTGTTCCAACGTATGTTGTATCATTGCGGTTTGGTGTTTCTGGAAAGCACTCTTCTCTCCGGTTTCTTGTTGACAACCTCTTTCAGTACAACTATCTCACTTCACCAGCTAACATGGGTCCTCCCCGCACGGCTGTGCTTCAATTGAATGTTAAATATTAAAACCCGAATTAACGGATAAGCAACGTTCCGCCCACAAACCACGATCTATCTTATGTTCATGTTTACGACGAGTATGGCAATCCCAAGCCCAATATCTGGGTTACACTTTCAGTCTGGGCGCAAGATAGAGTGACATTAGAAATGCGGCCTCGAACTGCAACAGGCAAGACCGATGCCAATGTTTTTGTGGCTCTGAACTGTTATATCTCCTGGGACTACGATCAAGATTTAACAGACATGATGGCTAATGTTTCAAGTTCGGGTTATACAACGATTCAATGTTCTGGCAATTATACAACTTTCTTATATGAGTCAGGCAAGGAGATTAGAAATGTTTAGAAAAAAGATATATGCACTTAGTCTTGTTGTTTTTCTGATCTCCAATAGCAGTATCGCATCTGATAAGACTTTAAAATATGTTAGTCCAGGATTAAGAATCGGATATGAGTTTGGAAGAGGGTTAACAATCGGCTTCAAGTTTAGTTTTGGTATTAATACTGATTACGATTTTAATAATTCTGCATATTACAACATTACATTTGGCGTTAAGTCACCTCTTTTCAGAAAAGCCAAATATCCTTATGAAAAATATAATTTCATTGAATTACAGGCTGGTTATGCACCTTTTACAGACAATCTCCTTTTCTTGGGTGGAGGATTAGGATTCATGTTTTATCACGATAACAATAAAACGAAATTTCGGCCAACAGCTACTATTGATTCTGGCTGTTTAACTTTTGCTGCATTTGACTTCATCCTTTTAGAGAATAGAAAAATCAGCACAGATTTTGGTTTCTTGGGTATTTTCCCGATTCCTTTTAACAAATGGTATCTTGGATTCGATTAGTTACACTGGATTGATTCTAATGCTTTTTTCATTAACTGCACTTCTGACCTTTTCAATTCGTGTATTTATGGAAACTTGGTACAGGGCAGGTGAGGGCAATTGCCCTCACCTACACCTTATCCTGAAAGGTTCAGGGAAAAGCTCAGAGAGTTTTTTTATCTTTCTGGTTCCTTTTAGAGTTGCCATAATAACGATCAGATCGGTCTGGAATTCACTGAGCACCTGAAGACAGGCTCCGCAAGGGGGAATAGGTTCTTCACTATCAGCCACAATGGCTATAGCCGTAAACACTTTTTCCCCCTCTGAAATTCCTTTGAAAAGTGCTACACGCTCTGCACATATTGTGAGACCGTAGGAGCTGTTTTCTACATTGCAGCCCGTGTATGTCTTTCCACTCTTCCCCAGTATTGCTGCTCCTACCCTGAAGTTAGAGAAAGGAGCATAACTATTTTTTCTTGCCTCAAGGGCTTTCTGGAGCAGAGTATCAAATTTCGCGTCTGATTCCACAGTAAATTCCTAGCGAAGCTTCACCTCAAACCGACGAGAAGTACACAAATGAGTTTTAATGAGTATTTGAAATCATTCTTTTCATTTTTGATTTTGAATTGTCACTTTGCATTTTGATTTTTACTTTTTGAATTTTCCAAGCTGACTTTAAAAAATGACATCAAAAACTTGACTCAAAATTTCAAATTATTGCTATATAAAAGGTTTAAAATGGGAGATCGCTTTCCTCATTTCCCTCTGGTATATCTTCCGGGGGAACAGCCTCTGTACCGGTAGATCCTTCACCTTTTTTGCCCAGCATTTCAAGATCCGTAGCTATGACTTCAGTGATCCACTTTTTTACTCCATTGTTGTCGTCATACGACCGTGTCTGGAGTCTCCCCTCTATATATACAGAACTCCCTTTTTTGAGCCATTCTCCGATTACCTCTGCCAGCTTTCCCCATGCCGTTACTCTGTGCCAATCTGTTTTTTCCTGCTGGTTTCCGTCCTGATCCTTCCATACCAGATTTGTTGCTACGTTAAAGCTGGCATTGGCCTTTCCAGAAGGCGTGTACTTCAACTGGGGATCTGCACCCAATCTTCCAACCAAAATAACCTTGTTAACTGTTCCTCTGCCTCGTGACATATGACCTCCCTTTTAAGTAATAAAATTTATGAAATGATATAGTAAATAATACAAAATATTTTAATTTTTGTCAAGATATTTCTAAATTCCTTTGATCCTTTTTTTCAATTCGTCAACAAGTCCACCAACATGGACTCTATCCTGTTCCATTGTATCACGATTTCGTATTGTTACAGTTTCATCTTTTAAGGTTTGAGAATCCACTGTGATACAGAATGGAGTCCCTGCTTCATCCTGTCTGCGGTATCTCCGACCTATTGCCCCTGAGTCGTCATAAAAAGTTTTAAATTCGCCCTTGAGTTCTTTAAAAATCTTTCTGGCAAACTCAGGCATGCCGTCTCTGTTAACCAGCGGGAAAACCGCTGCTTTAAAAGGTGCAATTTTTGGGTTCAAATGGAGCACTGTTCGTTTTTCTTTTTCCAGTTGTTCTTCTTCGTATCCGTCAACAAGGCAGGTGAGAATTGTTCTGTCGACACCGGCAGATGTTTCTACAATGTAGGGGATGTACCGCTGGCGTGTTGAATCGTCAAAGTAGGAGAGATCCTTTCCGGAATACTCTTGATGTCGAGAAAGATCGTAGTTTGTCCTGTTGTGAATTCCTTCCAGTTCTTTCCAGCCTATGGGATATTGATATTCAATGTCAAAAGCAGCTTTGGCGTAGTGGGCAAGTTCGCCTTTTCCGTGCCGGCGGAATCGGAGTTTTTCCTTCCGGATGCCCAGTTTTATATACCATTCCATCCGCTCTTCTTTCCACCTGTTAAATGTATCCTCGTCATCTCCTGGCTTTACAAAGTACTGCATTTCCATTTGCTCAAATTCGCGTGTTCGAAATATAAAATTCCCCGGTGTAATTTCGTTCCTGAATGCTTTCCCCATCTGAGCAATACCAAAGGGGATCTTCAGCCGGGAAGAATGCATGACGTTTTTATAATTAACGTAAATTCCCTGTGCTGTCTCCGGTCTTAGATATACAACAGATGCAGATTCTTCTACAGGCCCCATGTGGGTTTTGAACATTAGATTGAACTGGCGGGCTTCGGTTAGAGAGCCCACGCTGCCGCAGTTGGGACACTGCCTTTTCTTGAGTTTTTCAGGATCGATTTCATCTTCACGAAATCTCTGCTTGCATACTTTACAATCTACAAGGGGATCTGTAAAACTTGATACATGACCAGAGGCTTCCCACACTTTTGGGTGCATAAGGATCGCCGCGTCCAGTCCCACGATGTTTTCTTTTTCGTAAACCATGGACCGCCACCAGAGATCCTTTATGTTTCGTTTCAATTCTACACCCAGTGGACCGTAGTCGTAACAGGCATTGATTCCACCGTAGATTTCACTTGACTGAAATATAAACCCTCTTCTCTTGGCAAGAGATACAATTTTGTCCATTAAATCTGCCATAGTTCTCCCTTGTGTTTTTTCAAACGGTTAGCTCATAAAAGAAGTCTAAAGATTTCAGGCCTCTCATGTGCTCTATATGAGTTTTGAAGTAGAGGTCAAACATTTTTCTTATTTCAGCCTTTTGAGCTGGTGCAGGTTTTAGGTTTTCCACCTCTTCCAGACTGGTTCGCTGCAGCCAATAGAGAATCTCCAGAGTTTCTCTCTCCACAACCAAGCCTCCTTTCACTGCACCGCAGTGGTTGCAGAGAAGGCCTCCGCTCTCAGGCTGGAAAAATCCACCTCCGCTCAACAACTCACCACATTCCAGACATCTGTCCCATGTGGGTCTGTAGCCCATGAGGTCAATAAAATGACTCTCGAAAAACCAGAAGTTCCCTTCAAGAAATTCTTTTCCACTGTCAATGGAAGAAAGAACAGAAGTCAAAAGATTAAACACCTGAGGGAAAGGTTCCTCTCCTGCCACGGCTTTATTTACCAATTCTGCTGTGGCCAACCCGAGTGCTGTTCGTTCTACATCTCCGATGATATGAAAATGTGGGTCGATTAAATCTGCCTGACTAAGAAGCTGGAGATCTCTCGTTCGTTTGTCGTAATAAACAATTTTTATATGAGTGAGTGGCTCCAGACATCCCTTGAATTTACTTTTTGGTCCGCGGCCGCCTTTTGCTACTACTTTCACTTTGCCAAAATCCCTGGTGTAGAGAGAAAGAATTTTAGATGTCTCCCCCAGATTCCAACCTTTGAGTACCACAGTTTCTGTTTTCAAAATGGCCATGATATTCCTCACAACCATTGGAGAGAAAGTGTGATGGTCCCGAAATAGACCACCAGTCCTAACACATCATTGGATGTAGTGATAAAAGGTCCTGTGGCAATAGCTGGATCGACACCAATACGTTTGAGTAAAAAAGGGATTATGGTTCCCATAAAAGCTGCATTGAAAAGGACTGCAACCATGGCCACTCCCACGATTAATCCAAACTTTGGATCGTGAAGCCAGAAGAAAGCTACTCCTACGAGAAGTATTGAAATTACAAATCCGTTTAGAAAGGCAACGGACATTTCTCTAATAAGCCTCTGCCGCGTGTCTCTTAATTTTATGTCCCCTGTGGCCAACCCTCTGATAACCACTGTTGCTGATTGCATCCCTGTATTTCCTCCCATGGCCATAATCAGAGGGATAAAAAAAGCAGAGGCAACAATATGATTGAGTGAGGCTTTGAAATAATGCAGCACAGTTGCCGATAACATTTCACCTGCAAAGGCCACCAGAAGCCAGGGAAGTCTTACGCTGGAGAGTTTAAGAACAGAACGTTCACTAATTTTTTCGTCTGTAATACCAGCCATTAAAGACATGTCCTCACTGGCTTCTTCCTCCACTACATCCATAACATCATCCACAGTAATTCGGCCTATCAGTCTGCCTTCTCTATCAACTACAGGAGCAGCCACAAGATCGTACTTGTGAAAAAGGTTGGCTACATCTTCTCTGTCCATCTCAGGATGAACAAATATCGCCTCTCTATCCATAATCTCAGAGAGTTTGGACTCAGGATTGGAGAGAACAAGATCTTTCAGAGTTACCAATCCCTTGAATGCACCTTTTCTGTCCACAACATAGATATTGTAAACGTCCTCCACTTCTGCTGCTTTTCGTCTGAGAACATTAAGTGCTTCCTCAGCAGGTTGGTCCTGGTCTACGGCCACGATCTCCAGGGCCATGATGCCACCAGCGGTCTCTTCGTCGTGTTTGAGGAGAGTCTTTACCTCCCTGAATTCTTTCCAAGGCATAGCGTCCAGAATTCTCTGGGCAAGCTCCTCCTCCAACTCTCCAATTATGTCAGTAGCATCATCAGAGTCCATGGTCCCGATGATTTCTACAACGCGTCTCTCATCTAATTTTTCCAGAAGATTTCGTCTTATGGAAGTATCTAACTCGACAAGTACTTCTGCAGCTCTTTCTTTATCAAGAAGTCCAAAGATTACATCTCTTTTTTCTTCGTCCATTCTTGTTAAGGCTTCGGCAATATCTGCAGGATGGAGATCCATAAGAGCAGTCTTGAGATAGGTCTTATTGTCTCTATCAAGAAGTTCCTCAATGAGTTCGCTAACATTATTATTTTGTGGTTTAGTTTCTTCCACTCGGATATCCGCTCTAAACTATTTTTACAAGTTCGTTGCTAAGTTGTACAAATTGGGCCACAGAAAGTTCCTCTGGCCTCTGGTGCAAATTCACAGAAGTCTGTTCTAAAATTTTTTCGTCGATGACAATCTTTTTCAGGGTATTCTTCAACATTTTTCGTCTCTGGCCAAAGGCTGTTTTTACTAAGCTTACGAAAAAATCAACATCGGCTACTTTGTAGCGAGGTTGGTTAAAAAAACGAAATTGTATCACTACAGAATCAACTTTTGGAGCAGGGTAAAATGCACCCCTGTGGACAGGAAAAAGTAATTCGATTCTGGCAGACAACTGGAACAGGACAGAAGGTATACCATATTTTTTCGATCCCGACGGACTTGTGATTCTTTCTCCCACTTCCTTCTGAACCATTACAGTAAGGTCCTTAACCAACGACCGATGATCCAGTACAGCGAAGAGAACAGGTGTCGTAATGGAATAGGGAAGATTTCCCACTATCCTGAGTTGTTCTCCTCCTGCAATTAATGATTCCAGATCGAGATTTAAAAAATCTTTCTCTATTAGCTCAAACCGATTATCACCTCCAAACTTTTTTCTCAACTGTTCTGCCAGCCTTCTGTCTATTTCTACTCCAACGATCCGTTCAGCAGAGGATTTCAGCAAAAATTCTGTAAGAGCTCCCTCCCCCGATCCTATTTCTAAGATGTGGTCATTTTTTTTGATATTAAGACTTTCTACTATTCTCTCCGCAATTGAGCGGTCTTTGAGAAAATTCTGACTGAACCGTTTCAAAGGATGAAACCCGTAATGGGTATGGGTATCGATTAACAAATTTTCTCACTCCACCAATACCCCAGGATTTGCTTCACCATCAGTGGTAAGTAAAGTGTAACCCTTTTCTGTTGCCACAGCCAGAAGCATTCCTTGCGATTCTACACTACGTATTTTTGCTGTTTTTAGATTGGCAGCAACAATAACAGTTTTCCCAAGTATTTCCTCAGGCGAGTAACTTTCTGCCACTCCCACTACTATTTGCCTCTTTTCATCTCCCACATCAACTATTACTTTGAGGAGTTTGTCAGCACCTTTTATTATTTCTGCTTCCACAACCTTAGCAGTTTTAAGCTCGACCTTTCTGAAGGTTTCAATGTCGATAAACTCTTCCACAGGCCATTTCTCCTTCCTGGGTTTTGTCTCCATTTTCTTAAGTTTTTCTATCTCCCTCTCAATAACATTATCTTCGATTTTGGTGAAGAGAATTTCAGGTTTGCCAAGTTTATGCCCAGCGGGTAGATGCTCTGTCCTTTCCTGGTCCCATTGAAATTCCCTGCTGATATTCAGTATGGTTTTCAATTTCTTGCTGGTAAACGGAAGAAAGGGAGCCGTGAGAACAGTAAGTGCCTCCGCTGTTTGAAGACAGATGTGAATGGTTGTTTTGCAGCTTTCCGGGTCCGATTTTCTGGTTTCCCAGGGAGCTTTGTCATTAAAGTATTTGTTTGCCGAGCGGCACAGGTCCATGAAACTTTTTGTAGCGCTGCGAACTTCAAACTTTTCTAATAAATTCCCGATTTTCTCCGGAGCTTCCTGAATCTGCTGCAGCATCTGGCGATCCAGACTGGTGAGTTCTCCTCTTTCTGGTACTTTTCCACCGCAGTAGTTATGTGCAAAAGTGAGAGTCCTGTTGATAAAATTTCCCAGAATGTCTGCAAGCTCATCGTTGTTCCGACTCTGGAACTGCTTCCACGAAAAATCTGTGTCTTTTGTTTCAGGAGCATTGGCTGCCAGGGTGTACCTTAAAGGATCAGGAGGAAAAACTTCAAGATAGTCCTTCAGCCAGATAGCATAGTTCTGGCTGGTAGAAATCTTTCGTCCTTCGATTGTCAGGTATTCATTGGCAGGAATAGCTTCTGGAAGGACATATCCTCCGATTTCCATCAGCATCATAGGAAAGAGAATAGCGTGGAAGACAATATTGTCTTTGCCAATGAAATGAACAAGCTTTGTTCCTTCGTCACACCAGTAGGTTTTCCATCGGTCAGGGTCGCCCAATTTGTCCGCCCATTCGATTGTTGATGAGATGTATCCTATGGGAGCATCAAACCAGACATAGAGGGCTTTCCCCTCTGCTTTTTTTAGCGGCACAGAGACACCCCAGTGGAGATCACGGGTGATGGGTCTGTCTTTCAAGCCTTCTTTATACCAGCCCATACAGTAATTTCGGACATTTTCCTTCCAGTTATGGCTGTTGAACCATCTCTTCCAGGATTCGGCAAACCGCCCCATAGGGAAATACCAGTGCTGTGTTTTTTTCAATACAGGTTTTGAGCCGTCTATTTTAGAGACGGGATTGATTAATTCCCTGGGTTCCAGCCACTTGCCGCATTTGTCGCACTGATCGCCCCGTGCTTTTTCGTAACCGCAGTAGGGGCAGGTTCCCTCTACGTACCTGTCTGGTAAAAATCGTTTTGCTTTTTCGCTGTAAAACTGTTCAGATTCTTTTACCAGCAAATCACCTTTTTCAAGAAGAATAGTAAAAAACTTTTGAGCTGTTTTGTGATGCAAAGGCAGAGAAGTCCGTGAGTAGTTATCAAAAGAGATGCCGAGCTTCTCAAAACTTTCTTTATTCATAGCATGATACCGGTCCACTACATCCTGAGGCGATATACCCTCGTTGTCGGCTGTGACAGTTATTGGCACACCATGTTCATCAGAACCGCAGATATAGATTACGTCCCGGCCTTTTAGTCGCTGGTACCTGACATAGATGTCAGCGGGGAGATAGGCGCCAGCAATGTGTCCAAGATGAAGCGGCCCGTTAGCATACGGAAGAGCACTAGTTACCAGAATTCGTTTGTACTTTTTCACTTTTTGACTCATCTTTTTTTCTCTTTAGTTTCTTTTTATTTCTTTTTATTTTTCCTTTTTTTGATTCTAATAGTTTCCACAATTCTTCGTAACCTATTTTCTCTTCTTCCTCATTTTCATAGCCGATAACACCTTTTTCTTCAAAGACATCGACTCTCTTTAATATACCTGTTCCTTTTGGCGTCTTCACTTTTGTTCCTATCTCCGGGAATTTTTCCAGAATTTCGGTATAGAAATCTCGTTCGTACCGTAAACAGCACATAAGCCGTCCGCATACTCCAGAGAGTTTCGTTGGGCTCAGAGCAAGATTCTGGTCTTTTGCAAATTGTGTAACGACCGGCTCGAATTCTCTCAGGAAAGTTGTGCAGCAGAGGCATCGTCCGCAGACACCAACTCCGCCAATACGTTTTGCTTCGTCTCTAACTCCGATTTGCCTGAGTTCTATTCTGGTTTTGTATCTGCTTGCAAGATCCCTGACAAGTGCCCTGAAATCCACTCGATTGTCTGCAGTAAAGTAAAAAATGATCTTATTACGGTCGAACTGGTACTCAACATCTACCAACTTCATTTCCAGACCGTGTTCTTCTATTCTCTTACGGCAGTCAATAAAAGCTTCTCTCTCCAGACTGATATTTTCTTCCATCTGTTTCAGATCGTTACGGCTAGGTCTTCTAATAATCTGGAGAAATTCCTGATCTCCAGCTCTTTTATCTACCAGACTGCCCATATTGACTACTCTACCAAGATCTTCTCCTTTCTCTGCCTGTACCACAACTAAGTCACCTACCACGAAAGGGAATTCTTGAGGATTGGCAAAAAATGCTTTTTTTCCGCCTTTAAATTCTATTTCCAGTATTTTGGCCATAATTCACCTAAAAATTAAAATTCAAAAATCAAATAGCAAAATTACAAATAAAAATGTAAAATTATCTCAAAACCGTTTTTTGAATTCCTTTTTGAATTTTGATCTGTAATTTTGCATTTTCATATTTGATTTTTACATTATTGACTGAGAATCTCTACATCTTCTGAGCTCTATACTTAAAGAATGAATAATTAATGAAATGTACACATTTTTTTCTACTAAATCAATAGCTTGCTCAACATATTTCATTCCTTTCTCAGGATCAAATAAAGGCCACTCTTTTTTAAAATTTTCCAGTATTTCCCTCTGGTCAAAGTTTACCACTCTTTCCGGGGAACCTAAGCTCAGATGAAATATATCCCGCAGCCATATTTCAAGAATCCTGAGGATTTCTTGAATTTTTGTTTTATCCCGCTGGGCCAGAACATCCCTGGCACCTTCGAGTCGAAGAAGTGTATCTTCTGCCAGAGACTTTTTGAGAAAAGTTATTGCTGTTTCTCTTTTATTTTCAAAATCTTCATCTGCCAGCTTTAAGGCTCTTTCAAGGCTTCCCCCAGCCATTTTGGCAAAAAATTTCACTTTTTGTTCAGGGATATTCCATCTTGTAATCAATCCGTTTTTGATATCTTCCTCTGAAAGTGAATCAAAACGGACTACCTGGCATCTTGAGACAATTGTTTCCAGCAGTTGACCCGGGGATGATGTTGTCAGAAAAAGAATCGTTCCTTGAGGGGGTTCTTCTAAAAGTTTCAGCAAACTGTTGGCTGCCTCGGTTGTCATTCTGTCAGCGTGAGAAATCAGCAGAACTCTCTGGCCTCCACCAGACAGTTTGAGCATTACTTCCTGCTTTAATGTGCGTATTTGATCAATTCCAATGACAGGTGCAGTAGGTGTTTCAGAATCGTATGTTATTTCCATGTAAGGATTTTCTATCCGTTGGAGAGCTTTCTGTCTTAAGATCTCCAGATATTTTTCTTCTTTCATGCTTTTTGGCCGTGTCGGTACTGGTAAAATCATACGAAAGCCCGGGTGTTCAAGACGAAGTATGGCAGAGCATGAAGAACATTTTCCGCATCCTCCTATTATTTTATTGATACAATTTAATCCTATAGCCATAGAAATAGCCATGGCATCTTTCCCCACTCCTGGCTGCCCGTGGAAAAGGTATGCGTGAGCCAG